>JAQTZX010000095.1 GCA_028687525.1 Candidatus Omnitrophota bacterium | reverse complement strand
GGACTGACCTTGATTATACCAAAATTGATAAAATCATTTTCAAATCGATTACAGAACTTTTTTTATTAAATTATTGAGAAAGAACAAGTTAGCTAATAACGTCGAACAAACGTTGGGACACTACTGGGGGACGGTTCTATTTTTTAATATCAAAAATGAAACCGTTAAAAAATAGAACCGTCCCCTTTTTTCTACGGACTTATCCAAGAAAAAAGCCGGCAGAAAAAATACTGCCGGCTTTTTTAAAATTGCGGGGAGAGGATTTGAACCTCTGACCTTTAGGTTATGAGCCTAACGAGCTACCAATCTGCTCCACCCCGCGATTCTTTGGATTTTATTCGATGAATTTTATTATGAAAGAACGAAATCATTATAACACAGAAACCGTGTTTGTATACCGGTATTTTAATAATTACTGTTGCCTATTTTCTTTCTTATCTTGTTCCGGGATGACCTTTACCGGCAGTTCATCTTTTCTCACTACTCCCATTTTATCCCGCAGGATGCGCTCTTGGTATATGGCGTCGCTTTCTATGCGTTTAAGTTCCTGTTCCAAAAGGGCGTTTTCAATCTTCAGTTTTTTTGTTTTCTTCTCCAGGTCGCGGTTCCGCTCTTTGAGTTCCTGTATTTTGGAATATCCGGGCAGGAATAAAACCATCAACACAATTCCTCCCCCCGCGATTAAGGCGGATTTTCTAATAATGCCTTTTGTCAGAGAGACCATATGTTATACTTCGGCGGCGCAAAAACCGCGCCCTGAAGGGCGCATTTTTTGCGCCGTTCAGTATTCCGCTCCCGAAACCGCGGGTTTCAGCCCGTGGAGCTTCATTTTTTTATGTTCAGTTTCGTCCCCGCGTATACAGCTTTGCTTCCCAGCTCTTCTTCGATCCTGAGAAGCTCGTTATATTTGCAGATCCGGTCCGTGCGGGATAAGGAGCCGGTTTTAATCTGTCCGCAGCCGCAGGCCACTGCCAGGTGTGCAATAGTGGTGTCTTCGGTTTCTCCCGAACGGTGTGAGATGACGGCTTTATATTTATTTCTCTGCGCGATGCCGATGGTCTTGAGTGTTTCGGAAAGAGACCCGATTTGGTTTACTTTGATCAAAATTGCGTTGCCGATGCCCTCCGCGATCCCTTTTTTGAAAATGCCGGGATTGGTGACGAATATATCATCGCCTACCAGCTGCAATTTTGTCCCCAGTTTTCCGGTCATTTCCTGCCATCCGGCGTGATCGTGTTCGGAAAGCCCGTCTTCGATGGAAAAGATGGGATATTGGGCAAGCCAGCGTTGGTATATCGCGATCATATCCGAGGAACCTTTCCGGGTGCCTTCGAATGAATAGGTGCCGTCCTGATAGAATGAGCTTGCCGCGCAGTCCAGGGCCAGTGAAACGTTCTTTCCCGGTTCATACCCGGATTTTTTGATCGCCTCAATGATCAGATCCAGGGCTTCCTGGTTTGCCTTCAGGTTCGGCGCGAATCCTCCTTCATCGCCGACCGAGGTCGCCAGCCCTTTTGATTTCAATATGGATTTAAGGTTGTGGAAAACCTCTATAGCCATGCGCAATGCTTCGCTGAATGTAAGCGCGCCGTGCGGCATGATCATGAATTCCTGTATATCAAGGTTGTTATCCGCGTGCATGCCGCCGTTTAATATGTTCATCATAGGCACCGGCAGAATACGCGCTTTTTCTCCCCCGAGGAATCTATACAGAGGCAGTTTTCCGGAAATCGCCGCCGCTTTCGCCGCGGCCATGGATACTCCGAGAATAGCGTTGGCTCCCAGCACGGATTTATTCTCCGTGCCGTCCATTTTGATAAGCAGGGAGTCGATTTTTTCGAAATCCGGCTCCATTCCTTTTATTCTTGAAGCAATAACGGTATTGACGTTGGTTACCGCCTTGGATACGCCTTTGCCGAGATAGCGTGTTTTGTCGCCGTCCCTGAGCTCAAGCGCTTCGTTATCTCCGGTTGATGCGCCGGAAGGCACTGCCGCTCTGCCTATGATACCGTTGGAGAGAATTATGTCTACTTCTACCGTGGGGTTACCCCGGGAATCAATGATCTGCCGTCCGATTACTTTTTTGATCTTTGCCATGGCTTCCGATCCTCCTTGATGCATTAGTTTTGTTGCGGTATATATTCCTTACGAATTACCAATTGTAGCAGTATTTGAGGGGGTCGTCAAGGAAAAAAGGGGGCAATGACAGTGACCAAGTCAATAAATCCATTGACTTGCAAAGACTTATATGTTATCTTTAATTTCACAGCAGAAAGGGGTTTGTATGAATATACGCCGAATAAAATATTACCTGAAAATAGGGGTTAAACTTTACTGGATCCGTTTCCTGGTTATCACGGGGTTACTGACGCTTGCCATTTCCCTTATTTTCCTTATCGTAAGCGGCCTTAAGGCATGGAACGAATCCGAGTCGTATTTGCGCCAGTCCCAGATGGCGGTTTTCCCCCTGCAGATATATATGCAGATCGTCATGGGGTTTATTTTTGCCCTTATTTATACGACGCTCTGGTATTGGATGCTTTTTAAAAAAGGCGGCGGATTTACCCAGGTGGTCAAGAAGGCGGTAGGAGGCAAGGACTTGGGTATTACCTGGAGCGACGTTATCGGTATGGATGAGGCAAAGCAAGAAGCGCTGGAGATCGTTAAACTTATCAAGGACCGTGCCGAGCTTCAGCGTATCGGAGGTAAGATCCTGCGCGGATTGCTTATGTTGGGGCCGCCGGGATGCGGGAAAACGTATTTAGCCAAGGCGATCGCCACCGAAGCCGGGCTCCCGTTTATTTCCATGTCCGGTTCGGAGTTTGTGGAGATGTTCGTGGGAGTAGGAGCGGGACGCGTGCGTAGTTTGTTCACCAAGGCTCGTATGCTCGCGGAACTGGAAGGCGGCTGTATCATTTTCATAGATGAAATTGACGCGGTGGGCGCTTCGCGCAGCGTGGACACCGGGTTCGGCGGCCAGACCGAACACAACACCTCGGTTAACCAGTTGTTGGTGGAAATGGACGGTTGGAAAGAAAAAGATTTGAACATCGTTATTATCGGCGCCACCAATGCCCCCATGTCGTTCCTTGACCGCGCTCTTTTAAGGCCCGGCAGGTTTGACCGTAAGATTTACGTGGATAAACCCAACCTTGAGGACCGGCAAAAGTTATTGGCGTATTATCTGAAAAAAATAAAATATGATGAACAGGATGTCAAGATAGACCGTCTGGCGCGTATCACCGTGGGGAGCAGCCCGGCGGATGTCGCCAATCTGGTCCGGGAAGCCGCGCTTATCGCCGTACGGAATAAGAGTGTGCTGGTTACCATGAAAGACATAGACGAAGCGCGTGAAAGGATTACTCTGGGTATCAAACGCAGAATCAAGCTTCGCAAGGAAGAGCGGTTGCAAACCGCTTATCATGAGGCGGGTCACGCGATCGTTACCTATCTTTTGATTCCCACTCAAGACGTGTTTAAGATCACCATAACCCCGCGCGGCCACACCGGGGGAGTTACCTGGACCCCGGAGACGGAAGAAATCTTCATTCGTGATCAGAAACAGCTTTTGGGAAAGATCAAAACCTATCTGGGTTCGTATGTCGCCGAAAAGATACAATTCGGGATAACTACCGTGGGCGTGGATACTGATTTTGCCGAGTCCCTCTATATAGCCCACAGCATGGCCTGGCGCTGGGGTATGGGAAAATCCGGTATTATCGGTAATTATGAACAGCTTGATTCGTATTTATGGTCCAGCCGCGGCATGCTTATTTCCGAAGAAGTGAAACGGCGTCTCGATGAGGATGTACAGGATATCATGCAGACATGTCTCAAAGAGGTTACTCTGCTTTTGGAATCGGAAAAAATCCTGCTGGACCGTTTGGCTACGGAGCTGGTTGTCAAGGAAGAACTTAATTTCGACGAAATCGAGGCGATTTTTAAAGAATGCGGAAAATTACGGCCAGTCCAGTCCTGATATCGTTTCTTTCCTGTTTTCTTCTTGCCGGCTGCGTTAATATCAAGCCCACCTATACCAAAGAACAGGCCGCGGAGTCGATTGCCGGGTTGTGCCGTAAGGAATATAATATCGACGTAAAGGCGTGGCTGGTGGGAGAGACGGTATGGGTCTACATGGCCCTGCCGCGCATATTCGGCAAAGACCTCTTGATAGACAAATCTCAACTGGAGAAGGTGAACAAAGTCATGATTTCCTCAAGCCGGGTGATGCTGAGCATGAATCCCCGTCCGCAATTCGTGGTTATCGTGGCTTCGGATACGCGGGAATACGGGCTGGATTATACTTTTATTACCTACATCGCGGATATCCTGAAACTGCAGAATCAGTTTATTTCCCGGGATGAGTTTATGCGCCGCAACGTCATTAAACTGAATAATGACCACCGGGCTCTGGGGGATGCCGAGGGCAGTCATATAAACAAGAAAGAACTGGATCTTGATTATTTTGTTTGCGAACAGATAACCCAGCGTATCCACCAGCATTTTATCAACGAACCGCAGACCAAAGATAAATTCAAGATCGATAAAGTGCTCTCGCGTTTCAACGGCGACATACTCAAAGTTTCGTATAACATCAGGCTCAAGGACGGCCAATCTTCTCCGGTAGATATCTTGAGAGACATCAAGAAAATCATCGCTTATGTAGTAAGCGCGTATGATCTCAAGAACCTGTTTGCCGTGAAAATCGATAATGTATTGACGCAGGAAGAATTTCTGATGAGCAGAGTGGAATTGCGCGAATTGCTTCGGTAGCGGGCGCGGGTTTTCCGTGAGAATATCACCGCAGGATTAATACTTTTCTTCCCGTAATTTTCAATTTTTCATCAATGAGCAGTTTGACCGCGTTAGGGTAGAGACGATGTTCTATCGCGTGTATTCGTTTTTCCAGCGTTTCTAAAGTGTCGGTCTCCCGGATCGGTACTGCCTGCTGGAGTATGATGGGCCCGTGGTCCATTTTTTCATCCACAAAATGCACGGTAACTCCGGAGGTCTTGACTCCGTAGTCAAAGGCGTCCCGTATTCCGTGTTCTCCTTTGAAAGCAGGCAGGAGCGCGGGGTGAATATTTAGTATCCGGTTTTTGAATTTCCGCACAAAAAGAGGGGAGAGCAGCCGCATGAATCCCGCCAGCACAATAACATCTATTTTTTCATTCTTGAGGTGCGCGGTAATTTTTCGTTCAAAGGCCGCCCGGGATGAGAAGTTTTTACGTTCCACGAGCACGCTTTTCACTGCCGCCCGTTTTGCCTTGTTCAAAACCGCCGCCCCGGGGGTGTCGCAGACCAGAAGAGCAATGTCGGCTTTAGGCCATTTTTTTACCGCCCCGGCCAGTGCCGCAAAATTACTTCCTTTCCCTGAAGCGAAGACTGCGATCTTTTTATCTTTCATCGTATCGGCCGTGTTTTAATGACTTTTACCGGACAAACTTTGATACAATTGCAGCAGGATGTGCATTTCTTGTAGTCAATGACCGCAAGATTATCGATCACATGTATAGCGCCGAATTTGCAGGTTCGTTCGCAGGATTTACAGGCGATGCATCCGACGGAGCAGAAACTTTTGGTGTCCTTCCCTGTTTCATTCGAACTGCAGGCCACATATACCTTGGCGGTATGGGGCAGTAAAACAAACAGTTTTTTCGGGCATGCTTCGACGCATTTATTGCAGGCACGGCATTTTTCCTGATTGACCACCGGCAGGTGGTCGGGTTTGGACATGGTGATGGCGCCGAACGGGCAGGCTTTGACACAGTTCCCGTAGCCTAAACAGCCGAAGATGCATTCTTTTTGTCCTCCCAGGACGAGATTGGCGGAGATACAGTCTTCTATCCCGTAATAAAGGAACCGGTTCTTTACTTTTGCCCCGCCGTTGCAGAGAAGCACCGCCGATAATTTATCTTTTTGTTCGACAGCCTTGCCTAATAGCCGGGCGATCTTTTCTTTGACCGCGAAATCAGCGGATTTACAGGCGTCGATGTTCGCTTTTCCGGACAGCAGTTCCTCCGCGAATCCGGAACATCCGGGTTTTCCGCATGCCCCGCAGTTGACGTTGGGGAGCAAGGCGGTGATTTGTTCCAGCCGCGGGT
>JAQTZX010000094.1 GCA_028687525.1 Candidatus Omnitrophota bacterium | reverse complement strand
CAATTCTTCCGGAGTTCTGACTTTCTCCGGGCGGATGGATTTTGTTCCCAAGGATATGGACGGGTTCCTGCAGGTTAAGGATGTGGAGATTGTTTCGTTCGCCCCCTATTACGGAAAAATCATCTCCGATAAAAAACTTATTTCGGGAAAACTGGATTTTAGTTCGGATATAAAAGCTAAGAATAATGATTTAACCGCGGTATGCCATTTAGAATTGGGGCAATTGGTATATGCGCAGGAAGTCCTGGAAGGAGGATTGGCGGGAATACCGAATGTCTTGCCCGGGGCGCTTGATTTTTTTACCGACGCGAGTGGAAAGATAGTTTTGGACTTTTCTATTAAGACCAAGCTCGATAACCCCGTTCTTGACCCGAAGGTTTTGCAGAAAACGGTTATGGATGCCGCGCTCAAAAAGTTATCCAATAAGCCGCCGGAAAAAAACGTTGAAAATGTTGTCGATCAGTTCAAAAAGCTCAAGGATCAGTACAAAGATATTTTTAAAAAATAAGGCGGGATTTACCGCTTGCGGAACCCCGCAAGTCGTGTTAAAATTTTGATATGAATATTACCGAACAGAAGCTTTTTCGGGATATACTCGCCAGCCTTGAACCTTACCGGGCGGTATTTCTGGTCGGGTGCGGGGATTGTTCGACCGTCTGTAAAACCGGCGGCTCCGATCAGGTTTTGCATATGGCGCGTCTTTTAGAGGAACGAGGAAAGACGGTAACCGGTTTTTGCGTGCCCCAGGCTCCTTGTATAGCGTCCCACATTAAGACCGAGTTCGCCAAAAACATGAAACAACTGCGCGAAGCCGATGTTATGCTGGTGTTGGCATGCGGAGCCGGTGTGCAATCAGCCAAAGATAATGATAGATCGGGTAAAACGGTGATCCCCGCCTGTAATACCCTTTTTACCGGCGTCATGGATGCGGCGGGTAATTTCAAGGAGAAATGTTCTCTGTGCGGGGAATGTGTTTTGGAAATAACCGGCGGGATTTGTCCAATCACGCTTTGCTCGAAAGGTTTGATGAACGGTCCGTGCGGAGGCATGGATAAAGGGAAGTGTGAAACGGACCGTAATAAAGACTGCGCATGGGTTTTAATTTATCAAGAACTGGAGAAGCGGGGTATTGCCGATAAGGTGAAACAGGTTCAAAAACCCAGGGATTACAAGAAGATGCAGAAACCGCGCAGTTTATCGATGAAATAATTTACGGCCCATGCGGTTTAAAAGAACAGTCATTACAAAGGATATAGAATTGACAAAGGGCAGTATTCGTAATAGAATTATATTAGAGTTAAAAACACAGAAGGAGGATGACCGTAGGCGGAAAAGCAGTGTGATAGCGGTAAAGCTTTTTAGGTCGACAGTATTTAAAAAGGCAAAAACGGTGATGTTCTATCTTTCGTTCGGCGGAGAGGTTTATACAGAAAAAATGATCAGGGAAGCGTTAAATTTAGGGAAAAAAGTCGTAGTGCCTATTTGTAAAAAGAATAGAATAATCAATGCTTGCGTGTTGTCGTATGACGCTAAGCTTCAAAGGGGTCCTTACGGGATATTGGAGCCGGTAGATAAAGAGTCAGTGCGTCCGCAGGATTTGGACCTTGTTATAGTTCCGGGTGTCGCTTTCGACCTGAAAGGCAGGCGTCTGGGGCGCGGCAAGGGGTACTACGACCGTTTCTTAAAAAAGCTTCCAGAGGACATTCCTACTGTCGGTTTGGGTTTTGATTTTCAGCTCTTACCTGCTGTTCCCGCCACAACGAACGATATCAACGTCAAAAGAGTCATCTCAAACTAATGTAAGCCGGCAGCGCCTGTTGTTATCCGGCGTTGTTGGTTTGCCTGATCCCGGGGTTTTGCGCGGCAAAGCACGGGATTGACCGGCCGGACAATCCGCGCGTATGAGAACATACTGCGTGTGTTGCGGCCTCATTATACATACGCCGGGCGGCGTTTTTGTTAGGAGGGTGGTAACCTATGTTGTATATTATTATTTTTGCGGTAGTTGGTATTGTTGCCGCATCCCTGGGATACGTTTTACGCAGGTATATCGCGGAAAAAAAGATCGAGGATGCGGAAGCAAAGGTCCGCTATATCATGGAGCAGGCCAAAAAAGACATAGAAAACAGTCGTAAAGACGCGGAATTGGAACGGAAAGACCTGTTGTACCGTATGCGGCAGGATTTCGAACAACAGACTAAAGAGCGGCGTTTTGACCTTGGGAATCTGGAGAAGAGGCTTTCCCAGAAAGAGGAGAATATCGATCGCAGGCTGGATCTGCTGGAAAAAAAGGAAAAGGAGATTGAGCAGCGGCATGATAATATCAAGAAACAGGAGGATGCGGTCAAGGCGAAGGATGTACAGCTGCTTTCCCTTATTGCGGAAGAAAAAGAACGGTTGCAGAAGATCGCTTCTTTGTCTATCGATGAGGCCCGCAAGATCCTGTTGGCCCGCATAAGCGAAGAGCTCAATAACGAAAAAGCGCTGCTTATTAAAAGACAGGAGGAGGAACTCAAGAGTTCAGCGGATAAAAAGGCACGGGAGATTCTCAGCCTCGCCGTGCAAAAATGCTCCGTTGAACATACCGTGGAGTCTACGGTAAGCGTGGTTAATCTGCCTAATGATGAGATGAAAGGGCGGGTTATCGGAAGGGAGGGAAGGAATATCCGTGCCTTCGAGATGGCTACCGGAGTGGATGTGATCATCGATGACACTCCGGAAGCAGTGACGCTGTCTTGTTTTGACCCTGTCCGCCGTGAAGTGGCACGCTTGAGTCTTGAGAAACTGATCGGTGACGGGCGAATCCATCCGGGGAGGATTGAGGAACTTGTTGAGAAAACCAGGCAGGATATGGAGGAAAAGATCCGCGAAGAGGGAGAGCGCGCCGTGTTCGACGCGGGAGTCGAGGGTTTGCATCCCGAACTGGTGAAACTGCTTGGGCGCCTTAAATACCGTACGAGTTTCGGCCAGAACGCCCTGCAGCATTCCAAAGAGGTGTCTTTCCTTTTAGGAGCGATGGCCTCGGAATTGAAGCTTGATTTTAAACTGGCGCGCCGGATCGGCCTTTTGCATGATCTCGGAAAATCAGTCGACCATCAGGTTGAAGGGACTCACGCGAAGATCGGGGCGGAACTGGCGAGGAAATTCAACGAGACCGCGGAAGTTATCCACGCCATTGAGGCACACCACGAAGAGACCGCTTTGAATTCGTTCTACGCGGTTCTGACGGTTGCGGCCGATGCCATCAGCGCGGCCCGTCCGGGGGCGCGCCGCGAAACATTGGAGACTTATATCAAACGGCTTGATAATCTGGAGTCCATCGCCGGTCTTTTTAAAGGCGTGGATAAAGCTTTTGCCATCCAGGCCGGCCGTGAAATACGGGTTGTGGTGCAGCCGGAAAAAATATCGGACAGCGATGCTGTCAACCTGGCCCGGGAAATCCGCAAAAAAATAGAAGAGGGGATGGAATATCCGGGGCAGATCAAGGTCACGGTTATCCGGGAGACGAGGGCGATCGAGTACGCAAAATAACTCATAGGCCGTAGTTCGTAGTCCGTGGGAAAGATTTTTGTCCCATGCGCTGTGAGCCGTGCCTTACGACCAGACATGAAAATTTTATTTATCGGTGATATCGTCGGCAGTCCGGGAAGGAACGCGGTTAGCAGGCTTCTGCCCGGGCTGAAAGAAGAGCTTTCTCTTGATTTTGTGGCGGCTAATGCGGAAAATGCGGCCGGTGGTTCGGGAATAACAGGCCGCGTAGCCGCGGAGTTATTCGATGCCGGAGCCGATGTTTTGACTTCCGGGGACCATATCTGGAAGAAAAGGGAAATATTCGACCTCGTCGATACGGAGCCGCGGCTTTTGCGTCCGGTAAATTTCCCCGAAGGATCTCCGGGCGCGGGATGGGGCGTGTTCAAGACAAGAAAAGGCTTCACGGTAGGAGTTGTTAATGTGCAGGGCAGGGTTTTTATGGAGGCCCTGGAATGCCCTTTCAAGACGGCGATGAAGGCCGTGGAAACGATTGCCCGGGATACGCGCGTTATAATCGTCGATATGCACGCCGAAGCCACTTCCGAGAAGGTCGCTTTGGGGTGGTATCTCGACGGTAAGGCCAGCGCCGTGCTCGGAACGCACACGCATATCCAGACCGCCGATGAACGTATCCTTCCATCAGGCACGGCGTATATTACCGATGTGGGGATGGTTGGCCCATATGATTCGGTGATCGGCAGAAGGGTTGAAGATGTCCTGGCCCGGTTTATAACAGCAATTCCCACGAGATTTGAGGTGGCGCAGGATAATGTTCAGGTGCATGGTGTTGTGTTGGATATTGATGAACGGACCGGGAGAGCCTGTTCCATAGAACGTATCCAGCGAAAAGTTTAAAGTTGAACAATGAAAAATAACTTTTATGCCCGGGTTTGTTGCTGCATAATTATTTGTTATCTTCCGCTTTGTCCGGTTTCTCCCTCATATCCGCAGGATACCGATATGCGATTCTCCCTGGATGTGAACTCAAATACCGTTTCTCGTCCGAGGATATTAAACCCGCACATGGATTTAAGCGGCCGCGGTTTTCATTCCGATGCCTCCTGGCCCCAGCAATTGGCTTCCCCTGAAGCGCTGGATCGATGGGAAGAAGAGGTCGGTTTCAGCGGTATGTATCGTTTGCAGTTTAATCTGTGGGAGTTGAGCCAGCTTGAGAAAGAAGCGGGCACCCCGGAGAAACTGCTGGAAAATTACGAAGCCGTCATGCGCAGGATAAATGACGCAGGCGGGGTGATTATTTTGGATATCTTCAGCACTCCTCCCGGCCTGGGGGCGGTACTGGACAGGAAAAGCTCCCCGATAGATCTTAAGAAGTTCAAAACCGTCATAAAGCAATATATCCGCAGGTTTAGTTGTGAAAAACGCTATACGATTTGGTATGAAGTTTGGAGCGCCCCCGATCTCGATGATTTTTTTCTGGGCCGGAAACAGGAATATTTAAATTTGTACCGGATTGTCGCCGAGAGCGTAATGGAACTGCGGGAGGAAACGAAAATCCATATCCCGATCGGGGGACCTTCTTCGAGTTTCTGGTTCCAGAATTTTGATGGAAATACGGTTGTTACCCCGGAGCAAAGCCTCATCTATGAACTTATAAAATTCTGTTACCACCGGAAATTACCCCTGGACTTTATAACCTGGCATGCGTATTCGACCGATCCCCGGATTGAGCGGGATACCACCAGGTACAATAAAAGCGTGACCGGGCTTATTCGTGACTGGCTTTCGTATTTCAGCTTTGCCCGCGGCACGCCGTTGATTGTCGACGAGTGGAATTATGACAGCGGGGTCAATGTCCTTCCCGAACGCGGGGAGTCCGCGCATATAACCGCCAGCTATATATTCAGCAGGATCAGGAATATGTATGAAGCGGGTATCGATAGCCAGCTTTTCTTTTCTCTGGAAGATTTCCAGAATAATAAAGAAGGAGTGAACAGGAATGTGGGGGTTTTTCGGGTCGGCGGCGGAACGGAGACTCCCGCCGGAGGGCCGAAAGCCTTTTACAATATTTTCCGGATGATGACCCTGCTGGGGAAAGAGCTTTTCCCGCTTCCCAAGTCCGGGGATGAATTCGTCGGGCTGATCGGCACCAAAACAAATACGGGATATGCGGTTGTGTTGTATAATTACATAGACCCGGATATATTCCGCAGTGCCGTGTCCCAGGGGATATCCGCCCTTAACCCCGCGGAAAGAAAGAAGCTGCTTGGCATCATTTCTTCGGAAACCTTCGGGAAAATAAAAAATAAAGAAAAAGATATCGCTTCTTTGCGGGTGAGCGGTAAATTGAAGGCGCTTCTGACCCGGGCGCAGAAATTGGAAGAGACTGCGCGGAAGATGCGGAACCTGCCGCGGAACATAAAGATAGATTTTAAAAATCTGAAAGATACGTATGTATACCGGAAATACGTGATAGACGCCGGTTGCGAGTCTGACTGTCCGTTTGTTCCCGCTGAAGAAAAAAAACTGCAGGTTGCCGACGCGCACGAAGAATCTCTGTCGCTTTCGCCGTATTCCGTAGTGATGCTTATTTTTGAGAGAAAACCGCCGCAAACTTCGGTTTCAGATGG
>JAQTZX010000093.1 GCA_028687525.1 Candidatus Omnitrophota bacterium | reverse complement strand
CGCTTCGACCTTCGGAGGCGGCCCGGTTGTCTGCAGGGCGGCTATCGCGGTTCTGCGGGCGATACAGAAAGAAAAACTTTTGCATCATACGATGGAGATGGGCCGGTATCTCGCCTCGAAATTGGATGCTCTAAAAAACGAAGGAAACCTGATAACCGGGATACGTGGGGCCGGTTTGATGTGGGGCGTGGAATTGCGTCAGGAGGGGAAACCCGTGGTGGAGGAATGTCTGAAACGGGGCTTATTGATCAATTGCACCCACGGTACCGTGTTGCGGATCATGCCCGCGCTGCGCGTTAGCAAGAGTGAAATCGATAAAGCGGTGAAGATATTGAAACGGGCGCTTAATAAGTGTGTAAGTGTGTAAGTGTAAAGTGTGTAAGCGTGAAGTGTGTAGGTGTAAAGTTTATAAGCCGGGGGAATGAGAGTCATGAAAAAAGACCTTCTTTCAATTAAAGATTTAAGCGAAAAAGAGATCGAGGATATTCTTTCTCTGGCCGTCCGGATCAAGAAAAACCCTTTAAAATTCGCGGAGGCCCTGAAGGGGCAGACACTGGCTTTGATCTTCGAGAAACCTTCAAACCGGACCTATGTTTCCTTTCAGGTCGGGATGTATCAGATGGGAGGGAATGCCGTTTATCTGGGGCCCGAGCATATCAAACTGGGGATACGCGAGACTATCCATGACGTTGCTAAAACTTTGAGCCGGTATGTGAACGGGATCGTCCTGCGGACATTCGGGCATCAGAATGCCGTAGACATGGCCCGGTTCGCTTCGGTGCCGGTCATTAACGGTTTATCCGATCTTTCTCATCCCTGCCAGGCGTTGTCGGATATCTTTACCATACGCGAGAAATTGCCCAATACAAAAAACATCACGCTTGCTTATGTCGGTGACGGTAATAACGTGTGTAATTCCCTGTTATATGCCTGTTCTAAAACCGGGATTAATATGCATGCGGGTGTCCCGGAAGGGTATGATCCGGACAAGGATGTTTTGTCCGGGGCACAGAAATTGGCATCCGGGACGGGTGTCCGGATACGCCTTTTTCATAACTCCCGGGAAACGGTCGCGGGCGCGGATGTGGTTTATACCGATGTATGGGCGAGCATGGGGCAGGAAGCCGAGGCGGTAGAACGTAAAAAAATATTCAGGGATTTTCAGGTTAACGGCAATTTGATGGCGCTGGCGTCTCCCAAAGCGCTTGTCATGCATTGCCTGCCGGCGCACCGGGGGGAGGAAATTACAGACGAAGTCATCGACAGCGGAAATTCCGTGGTTTTCGACCAGGCGGAGAACCGTCTGCATGTGGAAAAAGCCATATTAGTAAAGTTTCTTGGAGGAAAGAAATGAAAAAGGTCGTATTGGCATACTCGGGAGGGTTGGATACGTCATGCGCGATAAAATGGCTGAAGGATAAGGGGTATGAGGTTGTTTGTTTTATCGCGGATCTGGGGCAGGGGCTGGGGAAAGGCGAAGATTTCGGCGCCATCGAGGAACGCGCGCTTGCCGCCGGGGCGTTAAAAGTTTACATCAAAGATCTCCAGGCGGAGTTTGTAAAGGATTTTGTCGTTCCTTCTCTGAAAGCCAATGCCGTTTATGAAGGGAAGTATTTTCTGGCCACCGCTTTGGGAAGGCCGCTGATAGCCAAATACCTGGTGGAGGTCGCCCACAAGGAAAAAGCGCAATGTGTTTCTCACGGCTGTACCGGCAAAGGCAACGACCAGGTGCGTTTTGAGGTTACCATCGGTATCCTTGATCCGGAGTTGGAAATTATAGCGCCGCTGCGCTGTTGGGAATTTAAGTCGCGGGAAGAAGAGATCGAATACGCTAAAAAACAACATATCCCTATTGACGTAACCAGAAAAAAACCGTATAGTATCGACCGTAATATCTGGGGGATCAGTATTGAAGCGGGGGTATTGGAGGATTTGGAAAAAGAGCCTCCGGAAGACGCGTACCTGATCACGAAAAACCCTTCGGATATGTCCGGGCATCCGAAATACGTGGAATTGTATTTTGAAAAAGGGGTTCCCCGGAAATTGGACGGAAAGTCTCTGCCTTTAAAGGCCCTGATAAATGAGTTGAACCGTATCGGCGGACAATACGGGGTGGGCAGGGCGGACATGGTGGAGAACAGGCTGGTGGGTATTAAATCCCGCGAGATCTATGAAGCCCCGGCCGCGGCGATACTTCATACCGCGCACAAGGAATTGGAAGCTTTGACCTTGGATCGGGAGACGCTTCATTATAAAGAAATTATCGCGTTGAAGTACGCGGAGCTGGTATATTACGGGCTCTGGTATTCTACGTTGAAAAAGGCCCTTGACGGCTTTGTCGCGGTTACTCAGGAATATGTTACCGGTTCGGTGAAGCTTAAATTATCCCGGGGGAATTGCGTGCCTGTTTCCCGGAGATCCGCGAACTCCCTGTATAAAAAAGAATTGAGTACCTACGGGAAAGAAGATAAATTCAACCAGCAATTGGCGGAGGGATTTATCAGATTGTGGGGAATGCCGTATCAGAAATAATTGATAATCAAACCGAGGTTTCTATGACTAAGAAATTGTGGGGAGGCAGGTTTAAAAAAGAAGTAAACCGTGAATTTTTCGAATTTCAGAAATCCATCGGCTATGATTATAAACTGGCGGAAGAAGATATCCTGCATTCCATGATCCATGTGGTGGTGCTTAGGAAGTCGGATATCCTTAGCCCGGCGGAGGAGAAACGGCTGCTCGCCGCGCTGGAAGAAGTGAACAAGGAAATAAAAGAGGGAATACGGGAAAACCGGTACCGCCCGGTTGCCGGCGCGGAAGATATTCATACCGATATTCAGAACAGGGTGGAGCATAAGGTCGGCACGCTGGCCGCGAAATTGCACGCCTTGCGTTCCCGGAACGATCAGGTTGTTTTCGACGAGAAGTATTACTGTCTTCGCGCCGCACAGGATATCCGGGCATTGCTTCTTAACCTCCTGGGAAATCTTCTTTTCCTTATGAAGAAATATCCCGAACAGCCGTTTGTCGGTTATACCCATACACAGCGCGCGCAGGCGATCCTTTTCCGGCACTATCTGGGAGCGTTCTTTCATATGTTTGAACGCGATAATGAACAATTGAAGCGTTTTCATCATAATGTTTTCCTGTATATCGGGGCGGGGGCTTTGGCGGGAAGCCATTTGAGGCGAGAGGATTATAATAAAGCGATCAAGGAACTGATATCCCAGGGATTGGGTTTTGAGAAGATCCAATCCGTGGAAAATTCCCTCGATAATGTGAGCAACCGCGATTTTATCATTGAATTCATGAGCATACTTTCGGTCGTCCAGATGCATTTATCGCGGCTGGCGGAGGATCTTATCCTGTATTCGACCCAGGAGTTTAATTTTGTCGACCTCCCGGAAGAATTCTGTACCGGCAGCAGCCTTATGCCTCATAAAAAGAACCCCGATTTCCTGGAATTGATACGGGGGTACACCGGGATGATCTACGGGAATCTCGTGGCCGTATTGACCACGATGAAAGGATTACCGCTTACTTATGACCGGGATATGCAGTTGAATAAAAAACCGTTGTTTTCCAGCGTGGAGACTATCAAGGATGAGCTTAAGATCCTCCCGGAGTTTCTTAAAAAATTGAAGTTAAATAACGATGTTATCGCCCGTGCGCTGGAAGCCAAGAGTTTGTACGCCACTGAACTTGCGGAATTCCTGGTGTGCAATAAACAGGTCCCGTTCAGGGACGCGCACACGCTGGTGGGGAAGATGATCCGGTATGCCGAGGATAAGGGCAAGCAGATCGATTCTTTATCCGATGCGGAGCTGAAAAAATTTTGTCCTTCCCTGACGCGCGGGATTATCAAAACGGTCATGAATCCCCGGTACGCGATCGCGTCCAAGAAGTCGATTTCGCATAAGAATCCCCGGATAAGGAGTTAGAATGCATGATTTTACTTACCGTGGAAATTTGTTGTATTGTGAGAAAGTAAAAGTCAGGGATTTGGCCGAACGGTACGGTACTCCTTTGTACATTTACAGCTACCACACTCTTACCGGCCATTTCCTGAAATTGCGGCGCGCCTTCTCGGATATACGGCCGCTTATCTGTTATTCGGTCAAGGCTAACTCAAACCTGGCTATCCTGAAGGCGCTGGTGGAACAGGGGGCGGGTCTGGATATTGTATCGGGAGGGGAATTGTACCGCGCGCTGAAGGCGGGCTGTCCTCCGGAGAGGATCGTCTATGCCTCGGTAGGAAAGACCTCTTCCGAAATAGAAGAGGCCATTCGCAGGAAAATACTCTTTTTTAACGTGGAGTCCCTGCCGGAATTGGAACACATAAACCGCATCGCCGGAAAATTAAAAACAAGGACCAAGGTTGCCATACGCATTAATCCCGACGTTGAAGCCAGGACCCACGCGTTTATCACCACCGGGAAGATCACCAATAAATTCGGCATCGATCTTAAAACCGCGCACGGGATCCTGATGCTGCGCGGGAAATTCGCGCATGTCGATATCGCCGGCCTGCACATCCATATAGGTTCCCAGATAACAGAGGGTACCCCGTTTGCCGCGGCGATCAGGAGAGTCATCGTTTTCATCGGCGTGTTAAGGCGGGAGGGGATTGCGCTGGAGTACCTGAATATCGGGGGGGGGCTGGGTATTGTTTATTCTAAGGAGACTCCGCAGACTGCCGATGAATTCGCCGGTACAGTGCTCCCGGTGCTGAAAAAGAGCGGCTTGAAGATTATCATGGAGCCGGGGAGGTTCATTGTCGGTTCGGCGGGTATCCTGGCGGTAAAAGTACTGTATGTAAAAAAGACCCCCCTGAAGAAATTCATTATTACCGACGGAGGGATGAACGATTTGATCCGTCCCGCGCTCTACGGCGCGCATCACGAGATACTTCCTTTATACGTAACACACGAACATGAGAACATGGGAACCCGGAAATTCGATATCGTCGGACCGATCTGTGAAAGCGGTGATTTTTTTGCCAAAGAACGCCCGATGCCTCCGGTGCGGGAAGGCGATTTCCTGGCGGTTATGACCGCTGGCGCCTACGGCTTCAGCATGTCAAGTAATTATAATTCCCGGCCGAGAGCGGCCGAAGTCATGGTAAAAGGCGGGCGCGCTTACCTTATTCGTAGCCGCGAGACATATCCGGATCTGACAGCTCAGGAGGTGATACCAGAATATGTTTAAAGAGATTAAATTTACCAAGATGGTCGCTTCAGGGAATGATTTTATCCTTGTTCTGGCGCATGAATATTTCGATGTTTCTTTTAAGACGCTGGCGCGAAAAATCTGCGACCGTAAATTCGGTGTCGGCGCCGACGGCCTGCTCATTGTTCACCGGCCGCGGAAACATGCTGCCGATGTGCAGATGCGTATTTTTAATTCCGACGGCTCTGAGGCCCGGATGTGCGGGAACGGGGCGCGGTGCGCGGCATTCTGGGCATCGATCAAGCCGCTGGCCTGGAAACTGCACAGCAGGATGATCAATAATGAAGTGGTCATGTCCACCAAGGCGGGGATGATCCGCGCGGAAATACAGGCAGATGTGGTGAAGGTCAGATTGACCGATCCGAAACATCTGAAGCTTGATATCCCGGTTAAACTGCATGGCCGCACCCTGCGCGTGAATTTTGTCAATACCGGCGTGCCGCACGCGGTGGTTTTCGTCTCCGGACTGGATGATATTGATGTCGATACCCTGGGCAGGCAGATACGCATGCATCCGAAATTCCAGCCGGAGGGGACGAACGTTGATTTTGTGGAGGTGACCGGTGAAAAGGATATCCGTGTCCGGACGTATGAACGGGGGGTAGAGGGAGAGACTCTCGCCTGCGGTACCGGTTCCGTCGCCTCGGCTCTGATAACCGGGCTTAAGATAAAATCGATGGGGGCCCGGCCTTTTGCCGTGCATACCAGGAGCGGAGAGATCATAAAGGTTTATTTTACTCCCGGGAAAAATACGTTTAGGGACGTCTGGCTGGAGGGAAAAGTGAGAATTGTTTACAAAGGAGTCTATTATGTTTAGAGGTTCGCTTGTCGCGATGGTAACACCGTTCCATTTTTCCTCTCAAGGGAAAAAAGGGGTTCTTTCGGGAGAGTTGTCCGTGGATGAAAGACGTCTGCGGGAGCTTATAGAATTCCAGATCAAGAACGG
>JAQTZX010000092.1 GCA_028687525.1 Candidatus Omnitrophota bacterium | reverse complement strand
CGGGATCCCGCTGATCTCATACGACTGGACCCATTGAGAAGTGGACACACTTCCGGGGATGAGTAAAGAAACCGCCACCCTGCCGTTAGTCCTGTAATTATCGCTGTTTTGGATATCGCTGGTAAAAACAGATTTTATATGCATGGACGAATCCTCGATCCACGTCTCCATATCAACATGAACCGTTTTAAGCGCCCCAAAAGCCAGGGTTGCCTTTTCCAGGATTGTATGAGCGGGAACCGGCGCGGGAACAGAAACGCCGCTCTCCCGGGAACGGACCTTTCTCGCCGATTCCAGAAATTCATGCAGATTTACATCTTCCCATCCCGTAAGCAATGGGAATAGAAATAATATAAACATTGCGGCTCTTTTCAATTTAAAATCCCCTTCAATTGCAGAACGTAAACGCTTTGCGCATCCTTCAGAATAACCTCTTCGGGTGATATGGTTATAATACGCTTATTATCAACTATGTCTCCTTCTTTAAAAAACTTCCCGTCAATAATGGCGGCGCTTGTTCCCGGGGAATAAAAGATCGCCGATAAATTCAAACCGGTGATCGGGAGCCTGTCTTTAGTACTCTCAAAAAGGCTCTCTTCGGATTCACGCAGGAACGGATTCTTCCGGCTTGCCTCCGGCTCTTCTTTCACTTCCACCTGAACGTCCGCAGTCTGCGGGACAGCAGGCTGTGCAATCGACCGGCCATCGGGAAAATGCGCCCCGGCTGTCTGCCGTGATTCGGGAGGCATAAGGTCGTTTTCGCTGAAAGTGCGCCGGGCCGGCGGTTCGGAACAACCGGCGGCAAAAACCCCGCATAATATAAAAAAAACCGCCCTATTCAATATTCCCCCTGATTATATCTTTCAGCTTATTAATATCGGATTCGCTGTATTGGCGCCAACGATTAATGAGATTGCGCTTGGATTTCGGGAAAATACCTTTTTTTTCATAACGCATAAGCGTCTGCTTTGATATCCCCAGAATCTGCGCTACTTCTTGAGAAGTAAAAAATTTAGCTTTATTCATATATGGCATTTTTCAGCATTGATACATTTTGATATATTTGAATACCCTTGAATATATTTAGTGGTATTTTATTACACTTAACACAACCTGTCAATAATTATTTTTAAAAAGGGGAGGCGGTTCAAAAAAAAGGGGACGGTTCTATTTTTTGTTTTATTTAGTCTAAAAAATAGAACCGTCCCCTTTTTTTTGCCGTCCCTTTTTTTGTCCTCTTTATTTTTCGCTTAAACCGATAAGATCCTGCACTTCATTATTAGCCGCGCCGATCAACTTTATTCCCAGGAAATAGCGCTGGCCTTTTTCCATGTGAGAATGCACAATTTCGCCTTTCGCTTTGATTATCCGCGGCTCCGCGCCAAGCGCTCCTTCAAGTTTAAACTCCAGAGAAACATAAACTCCTTTAGGCAGGAATAAAAACACCTGGGCGCCCACCGCACTGCCGTTGCGGGAAATATTGGTAGTGCGGCAATCGATAACCGGAGCGTGGTGCAAAACAAGCGACTGATCATCAATCATGATACGCAAAGGGACTTCCAAACGCAGGCGTTCGGATTCCCTCCAAAAAGCAAGCCCCTTCAAAGTATTCCGCTTGATCATGAATTTTTCTATCTCAAAATCTTTCTGCGGGGGGCCGTAATAATAATTGAGCGCGCCGGTTATGGAATTAGCCGAAGCCAACAACGGCTCAATATCGCAATTGCTTATCTGATTCAAATTATCGATCAGGCCTGTATCCAAAGGGTTTGCACAGGCCACAAACAGGACATTCCGTATCTTAAACACCGGAATGGCAAGGTTCGTCCGGTAAAAAACCTCATCCGCCAGAGACAAAACCTCGGGGCTGATCTCGTAATCGGAAACTTTCACGTACGGTATATTGCTCAGGGTAGAAAAAAATACCGCAATATCCTCTTCGGAAAGATATCCCAGCTTGATAAACGCGGTCCATAAAGATTTTCCAAAACGGACGGCTTCCTGTTTGGCCGCCGCCAGATCCGCAGGTTCCACCCATTTATCCTGTACCAGCCTTACGATTAAATCATCCACGCTATCCCCCGGGGACCAACAGCCTGTCCCAAAAATATCATCTGTGCCGTTACACTACGAATGTGTACGCCGCACAAAGGAACGACGCACGCAACGCAGCAGATCCTGCCTGCCGGCAGGCAGGCTTTTTCATCAGACTGCTAATCCTTTGAATAATATTGTTTCAGGAATTCCTCCACGGTCTCCGAAACCTTCTTTTCATTTATAATATACCTTCCCATCGTATCGAATCCCCCATCCTCCGCCGCGGCCGGATATTTTTTCCCCAGTCCCCGCAGCAAGTCGGCCTGATGTTTCGCTATGTTCAAAAGAACACGGTTATCCCGCAGGATAGCGCCGTAATCAAGCGCCTGCTTCACGGTCAGTTTCAATTCATCGTTTTCCCAGGGCTTGGGAATAAACCGGTATACCTGCCCTTTATTGATCGCACTGATAGCGGATTCAAGATCCGGGTACCCGGTTATCAAAATACGGATAGTATCCGGATACAACTGCCTGATCTTCACTAAAAAATCAATGCCGCTGCCGTCCGGAAGTTTATTATCCGAAATAACCAGGTCGGCTCCGGTAGACTTCATCTTCTCCAAACCATCCAGGACATTCGCCGCAAGGACTATCTCCCGGTCTTCCGCGCGCAATACCCGGCTCAAGGCGGCCAGTATATGCTCCTCGTCGTCAACTATCAAAACAACGTGTTTACGCATCTTCTTTCCCCTCAAGTTCCTTGATATAACTTTCGAGAGACCCCTTGGCGGTCGAAGGATTAAGCTTAGTAAACATGATCCCCATGCCGGCAGGCAGGGCATCCCCTTCTCCCCGGCCATCCCCCAGCATCTGCGGACGGGTCCATACCACTATTCCCTCGGCATAAACAAACTTCTTCTCCCCGCCTTTTTCAAATTCGAAAATTATCTCCAGCCTGGTCTGCGGCTCATCAACTTTATCGGTGGCAAGAAACATGCCTCCCGCCGAAAGATCCTTGGTCTCCACGTACTGCCAGAACCTGCGGCCCCGGCATTCCACCCGGATCTTTACGAACGCGCGTTTATACTTTCTTCTATCATCAATACCCACGGCTGTCCCCCCAACCGCTATAGAGCCCGGATTTTATTTATACTTCGGCGGCCCCAAAACCGCGCCCTTCATAGAGCGAAGAATACAGGCTTCGTTCAGTATTCCGCTCCGGAAACCGCAGTCGCCGCCCCTGCGCATTGCCGAAGGGTTAGCCCGCGGAGCTTCATTTTTTTCCGCTATTCGCGATATCATACAGGCTCAGCGCGATGCTGAATACAAGGCTCATCATCGACAAAGAAATCAAATTATGCGGCGTAATGCCCCACCAGAAAGAATTAATCTCAAGCAAACGGGAAACACCTCCGACAGCGAACGTCACGAACGCTGCCGCCAAAAACAGATCGTCTCCGAAATTATAGACTTTTTTCATCTCGAAACGCCTCCTTCTTATTGTTTGGGCAGACGAACCGTAAAGGTCGTACCAACGCCCGGTTTACTTTCCACGGATATGTCTCCCCCGTGTTTTTTTATAATATTATAACTGACCGAAAGCCCGAGTCCAGTGCTTTTTTTAGTGGAAAAAAACGGGTCGAAGATCCGCGGCTTCACATCATCGGGAATGCCGCATCCGGTGTCGGATATCTTTATAAAAACATTTTTCCCGTCTTCAAAGGTGAACAGGCCGATAACCCCCTTATCCTGAACAGCCTGGCCGGCATTTATCAAAAGGTTCAGAAAAACCTGGGATAATTGTGTCGGCTCGGCCATCAAAGCGGTTTTCGACTGGTAGTCTTTGTTAAAAACGACCTTGCTCTTCATTTCATTCCAGACGATCGCCAATACCGATTCCAGGATCTGATTCGGATCGACCAGGACCATCTTCGGTTCTCCCCGCCGGGAAAACAACCGCAGATCGGAAACGATCCGTTTTATACGCATGGCGCCGATCAGAGACTCGGTAACCATGGCCCGCACTTCCTCGGGGGGGACAGGGGAGTCCACTCCCCGCGGCCCTTCCGGGACGGAATTAAAATAGTCCCGGATACATTCCAGGTTGCTTATCAAAAAACTCAACGGATTGTTTATCTCGTGAGCTATTCCCGCGGCAAGCGTACCTAAAGAGGCCATTTTCTCCATGTGAACAACCTGGGCCTCGGTTTCTTTGATCTGTTTGGTCTTTTTGGCGAGTTTCATTTTCCACCGCATATTACTCCAGGCCACGTAGGATGTGAACACGACAACCACCACAATAAGAACAACTGCTGTCATAGATTATCCCCCTCCTTTAAACACCTGAATAAGGCTCCAGAGAGGCAGGAATATCGCCAGAGCCATTCCCATGACCGAGATACCGAGCACAGCGGTCATAATCGGTTCGATCATGGTGGTCAAGTTCTTCATCGCGCTTTTTACTTCCAGCCCGAAATACTCGCACAAGGAATCAAGCATCAAAGACAGGGCGCCGCTTTTTTCCCCGATCGATATCATGTATCCGACCAGCCGGGGAAAAAATTTACTGTTCAAAACCCCGCCGGAAATGCCTTTCCCTTCGGCAACATCCTGTTTGATTTTACCTATTTCTATGGAAAGCACTTTATTGCCTATGGTCGAGCCGACTATATCAAGGGTCTTGAGCACCGGTAAACCGGCCTGATACAATACGCTTAGCATAGAAGCAAAACGGAGCATGGTGATTTTGGTATACACCTTTCCAAAAACGGGAACCTTGAATTTAAAAGTATCCCATACAATCCTTCCTTGAGGAGTATTAATAACCCACTGAAAAAGAAGAAATATTCCTCCCGCCGCGGGCAGAACGGCATACCAGTATCCCCTAAGAATCTTACTGATCAGAATCATGATCTGGGTCGGTAAAGGCAAAGACATTTTTGCGTCCGTGTAAATACGGGAAAATTGCGGCACCACAAAAACGGACAAAACCACCACCGCGATGATCAACGCAACCACTACCATGGCCGGATATTGCAGGGCCGACATGATATTCTTCCGGGTCTCATAATCATCCTCGAGCATCTGGGAGAGACGCATGAGCACTTTATCCAGGACACCCGCGCTTTCTCCCGCCAATACGGTATTGACGTAGAGGTCGGAAAAAACGCCCGGATGACGGGACATCGACTGTGAAAGGCTCATGCCTCCTTCAACATCACGGGTAATCTGATACAGCGCTTTTTTAAGCGCCGGATCTTCCGTCTGCTCCGCGAGCACGCCCAGCCCCTCGACAATAGGAATAGCCGCTTTGATGATTGTGGAAAACTGGCGGGTAAAAATAACGATACCGGCGGGATCCGCTTTCTGTGTTTTTTTCAGGATATTCTCGATAAACGATATCCGGGATTCTTCCGCCCTGGACTTGAGATCGATGCTTACCGGCAGATAACCCGATTTGGTCAGTTGAGAGGTCAAATCCATCTCGCTGTCGGCCTCCAGCTCGCCCTTTATCGTTTTACCCTGATTGTCCACCGCTTTATATATATATATGGCCATGGCCGGTATTAAAGAATTCTTGGTTAATGATGGTTAAGGAGGCCGTTGAACACATATTAGGTTAATGGCGGTTAAAGATTGGTTAACGACAACAATCAAGCAATTTTCAGGTTAAAGATAGTTGCTTTCAGCAACCGCCTTTAACCCTCTTTAACCTCACCTTAACCTTCATTAACCTGCCTTTTCTTCCGCGACAGCCAGCTTGCCATGCGTTCCTGATATCCATCCACGTCCGAACTCTGCAGGTCAACTTCCGCGGGAACCGAGAGCTTCCCTCCGGAAATATCCATATTCAGGGATGGTTCTACCTTTGTTTCAACGTGGGTGCGCTGTCCGGCCTCCCCATACTCCTCACAAACCCTGGACACTTCTTCAAGGGTGGTTATTCCTGCCAATGCCTTGTTTACTCCGTCTTCACTAAGCAGCATCATCCCTTTTTCCCGGGATTTCTCACGCAGGGAAACGGTGGAGAAGCTGTCGGAAAGGATCAATTCCCTGATTTCATCGTCAACAACCATTAATTCATATAATCCCGTTCTTCCGTAGTACCCTGTCCCCTTGCAATTTTCACAACCGCGGCCACGGTAAAGGACTGCATCGG
>JAQTZX010000091.1 GCA_028687525.1 Candidatus Omnitrophota bacterium | reverse complement strand
CATACCCGTTCTTGGCCAGTTCCGCCGCGCAGGTCAAACCCGCAGGCCCGGAGCCAACCACCGCGACCCTGTCCCCTTTACGGCCAGAGTGCGCCGCCCGGCCGCATTTTTTATTCTTCCGGTTGTCCAAATCCCAATCCGCGAGAAAACGTTCCAGTCTGCCGATGGAAATAGGCTCACCACCGGCTTTCTTCATCAGGCAAACTGCCTGACACTGTTCTTCCTGCGGACACACCCTTCCGGTGACACAGGGAAGCGAATCGTTATTATGAATAATATCTATGGCTTTCTGGTAATCGTTTTCCTTTAAAGCCTTAATAAAAACCGGGATATCGATATGCACCGGGCATCCTTCGACACACGGCTTCTTCACGCACTGCATACAACGCCGGGCTTCTTTAACCGCCTCTTCCACGTTGTAGCCCAACGGAACTTCGTCAAAATTACCGATCCTTTGCTCTACCGTCTGCTCGCGCATGGGAACAGCATTCTTATCGACAACCATAACTTCCTCTCTGTATCTTTCTACCGTCAGAGGGAAATCAACCCTCTCTTACTACTCTATGGATAAGCTTATCCGCAGCTGCGCTCTTCGCCTTTGTAGGTTTCAAGCCGTTTCATCAACAGGCCGAAATCTACCGCATGGCCGTCGAAATCCGGACCGTCCATGCAGGTAAATTTAGTCTTGCCTCCCACCGATACCCTGCAGGCCCCGCACATGCCCATACCGCAAACCATCAGCGAATTCAGGCTGACGATAGTCTTCAAATTCAACGGACGGGTCATTTCCGCTACCGCCTTCATCATCACCGGCGGACCGATAGCAAAAACCACATCTATTTTTTCCCCTGAAGCCGCGGCATCTTTCAGCATGTCGGTAACAAACCCTTTTGCCCCATACGATCCGTCATTGGTAGTGATGATCAAACGATCGGAAACCGCCTTCATCTTGTCCTCCCAAAACACGTGTTCCCTGGAACGATACCCGATAATAGAAATGACTGTATTGCCTTTTTCTTTCAATGCCCGGGCCAAAGGATACACCGGCGCCACGCCGATACCTCCGCCGACCACCACGGCGCGGCCGAAATCCTCAATCTCGGTGGGATTGCCCTGCGGCCCCAGGAGGTCTAAAAGATATTCTCCCTCCTTCATAGCCGCGAACAAACAAGTGGTTTTCCCCGCCTCCTGAAAAACCAGGGTAACCGTTCCTTTTTCCCGGTCAAAATCAGCGATGGTTAACGGGATACGTTCGCCCTGTTCACGAATCCTCACAATCACAAACTGTCCGGCCTTGGCTTTGCGCGCTATCAACGGGGCATCCATCAGCACAAAGTGCATTTTCGGGCCCAGCCCGTACTTTTCAAGAATTCTAAACCGCTGCATATCCGGTTTTCCGCTCATATTCACCTTTCATCCGCATGGTCCGAGACTTTTACCCCGTGGGCAAGCTCATACGTGTCCTGCGCGATACTCAATTCCTCATTAGTGGGAACGACCAGCACCTTTATTCCGGATGTATCCTTGCTGATCTGCGCCTCCATGCCTTTTACAGCCCGTTTGTTGCGGTCATCCGCGATCTCAATCCCGAGGCTTTCCATCCCGCAAAGACATTCTTTGCGGATAAACGAATTATTCTCTCCAATCCCTCCCGTAAACACAATCCCCCGAGTATTTCCCAGCACCGCCATGTACGCGCCGATATATTTGCGTATGCGATAGCAAAAGATATCAATAGCCAGCGCCGCGCGCCCATTACCTTTCTCTTTTTCCGCCAGCAGGTTACGCATGTCGTTACTGACGCCTGAAATACCCAGCAAACCGCTTTTTTTATTTAAAAGATTATTCAGGTCGTTGACCGAATATCCCTTCTCTCCAAGGTAAAAAAGCACGGCCGGATCGATATCCCCGCAGCGAGTGCCCATAACCAATCCTTCCAACGGGGTAAACCCCATGCTGGTATCCACGGAGCGTCCTTTTTCAACTGCCGCGATACTGCAGCCGTTACCCAGATGACAAGTAATCACATTCAAACTTTCCCTGGGGAGGTTAAGAACGGATCCCGCCCGGCGTGCAACATAACGGTGGGATGTACCGTGAAAACCGTATTTCCTGATCTTGTATTTCTCGTATATCTCGTAAGGAAGCCCGTATAAATAAGCTTTAGGCGGGATGGAATGATGAAACGCGGTATCGAAAACAGCAACCTGCGCGGCATGAGGCAGGAATTTCTTGCAGGCGCGGATACCCATGATATTCGGCGGGTTATGCAAAGGAGCCAGATCGGCGTAGGCCTGAATCTTCTCCACTACCTCATCCATGAGCAAAACCGAATCGCTGAACTCTTCGCCTCCATGCACCACACGGTGCCCGATCCCCGATATCTCCTTCACCGAAGAGATAACCCCATGCCGAGAATCGGTAAGCATCCCGATAATAAAATTGATTCCCTCTTCATGATCCTGGATCTGTTTGCGTAACTCCAGGTCTCCTTTAACGCTCTTCTGCGTGAATAAAGAAGATTCTTCTCCTATTTTTTCAACCAGCCCCTTGGCGATTACATTCTCTTCCGGCATCTGGAAAAGCTGGAATTTTATCGATGAACTTCCTGAATTAATGACCAAAATTTTCATATCTTCTGCAAAATCAATTTAATACGTGGAGCCTCACGGGCAAAGCCCGGGGCACCCTTTGTTTTTCGCCCGTGGGAAGTAACCATGGGCAAATGCCCGCGGCTGAAACCGCGGCCTGCGCCGAATGGCGGAACACCCCGGCTAAAATCCAAAACTCCCTTCCCGGACGGAATTAAGAAAAAGGACACATCCCCATTATAGTAAGCCGGCTGCTCTACGCGAGAATGGAATGTGTCCAATAACCATTATTATACCCGAAACCCCTCATAAGAACAACTACTTTTCCGGATACCGGGGGCAGAATCAACGGGGAACCCGTCCCCCGTATGTAGAGAGACGCCGAATACGCTTGAGCATATTCGGATGCGTGCTTAAAGCTTCCATCAACGCATCCCCGAAACCAACGCGGATATTCTTGGAACGCAATTGCGCCAGTTCATATGAGTCGATGTTCCCGCTTTTATCAAGATCGAGCTGTTTCAGATCGCGTATCTCATTGAGGGCCTGCGAAGGATCATTGATAAAAAATGCCTTCAGCCCTTCTGTTTCCTTCAGCAGTTCCCGGTCTATGCGCGCAGAACCATATACCAGCTTGTATAACGCCGATGCCAGCGAAGAAGGTTTATTCCCAAGGCTAACCGAGCCCTTATCCGCGAAATATTCCCTGATGCGAGAAGCATAAAGCACCAGCAGATTAGTAATGAAATAGAACACGAATGCCGCCACACCGATCAAAACGGTATTTCCTCCACGCTCGTCCCGTCTGCGCCCGAAAAACAAGAACTGCCAGGCAATACGATAAAGGACCATCGGGATAACCGATAAAAGCGTAATAGTCAGCACGTCATGGTTGCGCAAATGGCTCAGCTCGTGGCCAAGCACCGCTTTCAACTCATCCTCGTCCAGCAGATTCAATATCCCCCCGGTCACACAGACTCTTCCGTCTTTAAGATTTCTGCCGAAAGCAAAAGCATTGGGAATCCCCACCTGCGCGATACCAATGCGCGGCAATGGAATACCGGCCTTGCGGGACATCTCTTCTACCATAGCGAACAAACGCGGATTCTCCTCCCGTTTCAGGTAGCGCACGCGCATGGACATCTCAACCAGCCAGGGGCCGAGCATATACTGGACAAACATCATCCCCAGAGATATGATCAGATAAAAATAAAAATTACCTATCCCCATTCCCGCGCCGACCGCCGTCACCACCGCATAAATAATCGCGAAAAGCAATGTCATTACCAGCCATAACCTGATTTGCAGCGAAAACATCTTATCATCCTCCTCTGAAATCCCGCCCGCGGCGGGCGAATATGTTCTATTTTACCACCTCTGCCTTAATCGTGAATTTCAATACCGGGTTATCCGCCCGGTCCGTGTGTACGAAAATATACTGTTCGACAGATCCGGAGTAACCGGTGCTGTTAAAAGAAACCTCGATCACAGTGTTTTCCCCCGGTGAGAGTGATCTCTTTTTCACCTCCGGGACCGCGCATCCGCAGGAGGTATTAATAGCGCTGATGGCAAGCGGCATCCGGGAAGTATTAGTCAGGGTGAATTCATGCTTCACTATCTGCCCGGCCGGGATCACGCCAAAATCCCAGGAAGCCGCATCTCCTTCCGGAAGAGGCGCAGGCGGAGTCTGTGCCGAAGTAACCGCGGGGATCCGGGACTGAACCGGTATAAAAGCGCTTACCTCCTCGGTTTTATTTTCACCGGCAGGGTTCAACGCCGCCGGTTTTTGTTTCACGCTGCATCCCGCAGAATAAAAAATAAAAACAAAGAGAACCGCGCATATGAAAAAATTTCTATCCATCATACCCTCCACAGTAAATATGCTCCCAGCCCAAAAAACAAACCCGCCATAAGCACTTTAACCATCGACATATGTTTCCTCAAAAAATGCGCGAACTGCTGAGAGGTTGTCCCCCAGAGAGCGAATATAAAAACCGCACACAAAGGAACAATAAACATCAGGTTATAAACCAGAAGATACCCGAACGCCTGCAGTTTGACACCGGTCGTCTTCAAAACCAACGTTATGGTCGGTATATACACCTGCCCGGTGCATACCGATTCCAGTACCGACACCAGAAATCCGGTTATCAAAGCGCTGAAAATAAGATTAAAGACATGGGCCTTTTCCGCCGCAACGCGGCCGCCGGACGGTTTCCGGTAATATTTCCCAATCACCGCGTGTATGCGGTTTTTCACCGCCTGGGGAAGCTGCAAAACCATTCCATCCGTGCTTCCGGTCATCCTGAATTTCAGAAAGTCATACAGCGCCAGCGAACCGAAGGCCAAGCTGATAAATCCCACGCCCGAATTGAAAATTCTCCTGATCAGCCAGAATTTTTCGACGCTGTACAAAAAATTGAAAATCCCCAGCCCGATCAGAAGATACGTAATGAACACCGCCGCGATATAAAAACCGCCGATGACCGCCAGATTCATCTTCCGGTACCCCTGCAGGCCGAGAAAAGACACGAAAAACACCATCACCGTGAATGCGCAGGGATTAATGCCGTCGATAAGCCCGGCGCCTATCACCGCCAGCAGGTTGAAAGAAAGAAACTCTTTCAGCAAATCAACGGATCCCGGGGCGGATACCGCTACCGCCTGTCCCGCCGCCAGGACATTTCCGATAAGAGGAATAAGGTCTTTGCGTATCGCCGGTTCGCCGAACAGGAATTCCCCGTTTATGAACATTATCGGCGGAATGATGTTCCCCTGGAAACCGCGGCGTTCCTTGAGGCTCACCAGCAGTTTGTAATTTTCGATATCCCCTATCTCGCGCAGTTCAATAACGATCTTCCCCGCAAAGCGTTTCTCCACTTCCGGCAGGATTTCCCGTTTTACCAGGTTGCATTCATGGCAGCTGTAGGCGTAAAAAAAAATAAGCTCCGGCTTCTGCCGCGGGGACTCCTGCGCACGGGCGAAAAAAGGAGACGCTATAATACACGCCGGAATTATTGCGGAAAGAAATTTCCTAAGTCTCATGGTATAAAACGGCAGGAAGGTTTTCGCGTTGAAGACTGCCCCGGCGCCGGCCGCAGTTTATTGTTCGTAGGCCGAAATAACCCGCAGAATCTCTTTCTTGTCTTCCGCCTTTTTCAACAGGTCGACAATAAACTTATCTTTCACCAGCCGGGAAATTTCCGCTAATATCTTCAAGTGCCCGCCGACATTGTTTTCAGGAGAGATCAGGACGAAAAAAAGATATGTCTTTTCCCCATCCAACGCCCCGAAATCCACACCGGAGGTATGCCTCGCCAGAACAAGCAGGAAATTTTTTACCTTGGGCGATTTCGCGTGCGGGATAGCCACGCCGCCGCCGATCCCGGTAGATCCGAGCTTTTCCCTTTTCAGGAGCACGGTCAAAAAAGACTTTTTGTCACGGATCTTCCCCGAAGACTTAGCCATGAAATCCACCAATTCTTCAAGGAGGGCTTTTTTATTCCTGCCTTTCAACTCAAGACAGATATTTTTTTCGTTGACCAGATTCACCAGCTTTATCGATTTTTCGGTATCCACCGCACCCATCCTTTACAGTTCGCTGCCTATTCTATAGGAATTACTATTTTCATCCCCTTTTTCAATTTATTGGGGTTCTT
>JAQTZX010000090.1 GCA_028687525.1 Candidatus Omnitrophota bacterium | reverse complement strand
TCAATAATAAGATCGTGTTGATAACTCATATTAAATTGAGGTTCATTTGCTACAGTAACTGGAACTTGAATTGTTCCAGATTTACAGTCAATCCCAATTTCACGACAGGAGGCATAGCTTCATTGGCGGATATTTCTCTGCTGCTGCCTTTGAAAAAAAAGGGTTTGTACGGGATCATTGTCGGGAAAGCGTTATACGAAAATAAATTCACTTTGCCGGAGGCATTGCGGGCGGCACGTCGTCGAAAGGGGGCATAATGGTGAGGACCATGGGATTTGTTTTTTGTTGTTTGGTTTTTATTGTAATGAATGGGTGCGCGAGTACCGCGAACAAACAAGGGCTGGAGATGCAGGGACTGCGCAATCAGATTTCAGTGTTAGAAGCCAAGATTCAAAACAAGGACCGGGAAATAGAGAGTTTGCGCGATGCATTGAATAAAACTTCCGAAGAGAAAGCGGCACCGGGCGGCCTGGAAGTCCCGCTTGGGGATAAAAAAATTTCCACGGAAGTGAATGTGCATCCTTCGGTCGTCCAGATCCAGACGGCGCTGAAGAATGCCGGGTACGACCCCGGGGTTATCGACGGGAAATTGGGTAAAAAGACCCGCGAGGCGGTAAAGGCGTTCCAGGGCGCGAATAATTTGAAAGTCGACGGAAAGGTCGGCAGCCAGACCTGGGGGATGTTGAAAGACCATTTGAATAAATAGATTGTTAGATCTGTGCCGGCTGTGCAGCCTTGAGGCGGTAGCCGGTACAACTGTATATGTTGAATAAGCGTATTATTCCGTGTTTGGATATAAAAGAAGGCCGGGTCGTGAAAGGGGTTAAATTCCTGAGTTTGAAGGATGCCGGTGATCCGGTGGAAGCGGCCCGTATATACGATGAACAGCTGGCGGATGAACTGGTTTTTCTCGATATAACCGCCAGTCATGAAAACCGGAAGACCCTTATCGGTCTGGTCGAGCAGATCGCGAAGAATATTTTCATGCCTTTTACGGTCGGCGGCGGCATCCGGGATATCGGAGATATAAGGGATCTCTTAAAGGCGGGCGCGGACAAGGTTTCTATAAATACCCAGGCAGTCCGATATCCGGAAGTTATCCGCGAGGCGTCTTTGAAGTTCGGCAGTCAGTGTATTGTGGTGGCCATAGACGCTAAAGAATGCGCGGCGAAAGAGGGCGGTAAGCACCGCTGGGAAGTGTATATCCACGGCGGAAGGACGTCTGCGGGACTGGACGCGGCGGACTGGGCGGCAAAAGCCGCTTCCCTTGGCGCGGGGGAAATACTCCTGACCAGCATGGATTACGACGGGACAAAAAAAGGATATGATCTGGAACTTACCAGGGCGGTCCGTGAACGGGTAGATATCCCGGTCATTGCCTCCGGAGGCGCCGGCACACTGGAACATTTTTATGATGTTTTTTCGCGCGCCGGAGCGGATGCCTGTTTGGCAGCTTCCATTTTTCACTATCAGCAGTATACGGTGGGGCAGGTAAAGGAATATCTTTCCGGACGAGGGGTCCCGGTCAGGCTCGCATAGGATACAGGTGTGGAACAAGAGGTGAAATGACCATTCGCCGCAGGCCACGGCTTCAGCCGTGGGCCTTTGCTTATGGTTCCGCCCCACGGGCGCAAAACAAATGGTGCCGCAGGCTTTGCCCGCAGGGCTCCACAAAATAAAAGGAGACCGGCATGGATAAAAAGAAATTCAATATAAAGGACTTGAAGTTTGATAAGAATGGTTTGATCCCCGCAATAATCCAGGATTACCGGACCGGGGAGATTTTGATGCTTGCGTATATGAATCAGGAGTCTATCCGCCGTACATTGAAATTAGGGAAGACCTGTTTTTGGTCTCGTTCCCGGAAGGAATACTGGATCAAGGGCGCTACTTCGGGTAATTTTCAGTTTGTCAAGTCCATCGCTTACGATTGCGATATGGATTCTTTGCTGGTAAAAGTCCGTCAGGTGGGAGTAGCGTGTCATACCGGGAACAGGAGTTGTTTTTACAGGAAAATGAAATAGCATATAAATCCGGATTCCCGGTTTTACAAAGAAAGAACATCAAATACACGAACACACGAACACACGTATGTACACCCCTTCATTAAAAGAATTTTTGAAACTTTCCGAAAGATACAACGTCATTCCGGTCTACAAGGAGATATCCGCGGATCTGGATACGCCCGTTTCCAGCTTTTTGAAGCTTAAGAAAGACGCGTATGCTTTTTTACTTGAGTCGGTTGCGGGTGGAGAGAATGTCGCCCGTTATTCTTTTCTGGGAAGCAGTCCGGAGGTCGTTTTTCAAAGCAAGGGCAGGAATATATCCATTACGTATGACGGGGCCTCGGGATTGTGTCCGGTGAAATGCCCGAAAGGGAAAAAATTCATACTTCGCTATCCGACTTTAACCGATCCCCTGGAAGAGCTGAAAAAATTCATGAATCATATCCGGGCGGCCGGTGTTGAAGGCCTGCCGCGTTTTTTCGGCGGATTTGTGGGGAATATGGGATATGATACGGTTAGGTTCTTTGAGGATATCCCGGATAATAATCCCGACAGCCTGCAGATTCCCGACGCGGTATTCATTCTTACGGACACGGTTCTGGCGTTTGATCACGTCAATAATATCATCAAGATTATTTCCAATGTGATCCTGCCTCCGGCATCCGGAAAAATTTCCCGGGCCGCTAAAAAAAACGTGTACACACGGGCGATGATAAAGATTGAAGCTATTCATCGTGATCTTGCCGGTCAGGCGGTCCCGAAGGCAAAAAAGAAAAACGGGGTTCATGCCGGCAGTGTGCGGTCCAACTTCAGGAAGGCGGGATTCTGTTCGATAGTGAAGAAAGCCAGGGAATATATACGCAAGGGCGATATTATTCAGGTCGTCCTTTCCCAAAGATTCAGCGTTAAAACTAAAAAGGACCCGTTTGATATTTACCGGGACCTGCGCCGCCTGAATCCTTCCCCGTACATGTTTTTCCTTAAGCTTGATTCCGTGACGCTGGTGGGGTCTTCTCCGGAAATCCTGGTGCAGTGCGAACAGGGGATCGCGCGTACCAGGCCGATCGCCGGTACCCGCGTGCGGGGGAAGACCGGAGCCCGGGATAAAGCGCTGGAACAGGAATTGATGCGTGATACAAAAGAACGGGCGGAACACCTGATGTTGGTGGACTTGGGGAGAAATGACTTAGGCAGGATAAGCGAGCCGGGCAAAGTAACGGTTAATGAATTCATGGGCGTGGAACGGTATTCGCACGTCATGCACTTAGTCAGCGATGTTACCGCGCGATTATCGAAAAAATTCGATATTTACGATGTGCTGCGCGCTTGTTTTCCGGCCGGCACGGTGAGCGGAAGTCCTAAAATACGCGCTATGGAGATAATCGACGAATTGGAGAATGTTAAACGCGGCCCCTATGCCGGGGCGGTGGGATATTTCAGTTTTTCCCATAATATGGATACTTGTATCGCTATCCGCACGGTGGTGATCAAGGGTGATACCGCTTACGTGCAGGCGGGCGCGGGAATAGTTCTGGATTCGGTACCGGAAAAAGAGTATAATGAATCGGTCAATAAGGCCCGAGCCCTCATCGAGGCCATACGAGCAGTGCATAATTAAAAAAAATCAAATCCAAGGAGGAAACTGAAATGGCGGTACGAATACGATTGCGGAGAATAGGGAAAAATCCTAAAAAACGCGTGCATTTCCGGATCTCGGTGGCGGACGGCCGCAGAGGCCGGGACAGCAGTATCATCGAGGAGATCGGATTTCTCAATCCCGTTTCCAAAGAATACAAGCTGGATAGAGAACGTTACGATTACTGGGTGAGTAAGGGAGCCCAGCCGTCGGAAACGGTGGCCGCTCTCGCAAAGAGACTGGCAAAAGCCGCAAAGGCGGAAATAGACGCGAAAAAGGAAAAGAGTCAATAACTCTTAATGTTGAATTATACCTGTTGGGGAAAGAAAGTCTGCCGGGATGCCCCGTTTCGTTCGGCATGACGGGGCTTATTCGTTGTTCGAACTTTGAAATGTAAAACTACATAGGAGAATATATGCCTACACAGCAAGCAGGTTCATTCATGACACTCTATTCTTTTTTTCCTTTGATCATAATTTTTATCATTTTTTATTTTCTGCTCATCCGTCCGCAGAAAAAGCAGGAGAAGGAGCATCAGAAAATGCTTTCCGCTCTTGCCAAGAACGACGAAATCGTAACCACCGGCGGTATACACGGAACGATCGTGAATGTGAAGGACAAGAGCGTGGTTGTCAGGGTTGACGATAACGTCAAGATAGAGGTGGAAAAGAATTGCATAGCCTTTAAAAATAAAACCGACAAGGTTGCCTAACGGCTGCCGGAAGCAGTTTTGCGCAACTTCTTCAGTGGAGCGAATATATGGAAAAGAGACTGATGTATAGGATATTGTTCATCAGCGCGATAATCGGGATATGCGCTTTTTTCGCGTTCCCTTTGAACAAAAGGATAAATCTCGGCCTTGACCTTCAAGGCGGGATGCATCTTTTGCTCAAGGTTGATACCGCCACTCTGCCTCCGCAGGCGCGGGAAGACGCGGTGGACCGCGCGCTGGAAGTGATCAGGAACAGGATCGACCAGTTCGGGGTACGAGAGCCTTCCATCCAGAAGCAGGGAACGGATGAAATCGTGGTGCAGCTTCCGGGCATAACCGACCGCGAACGCGCGGTTGAACTTATCGGAAAGACCGCTCTTCTGGAGTTTAAGCTTGTTTCTTCCGATTCCGAAAAACTAAAGCAGGCCCTGGAGGGAAAAGTTCCCGAAGGATATGAGTTGAAATATATCGAGGAAAAGGACCGGGAACCCGTTCTCCTGGAGCAGAAGACGGTTTTGACCGGCGGCGCCCTTACCAACGCCTCCGTGCATTTCAGTTCCGGAGATTTCAACGAACCGCAGGTTTCCATTCAGTTTAATGCCGAAGGGGCGAAGAAATTCGCGGAGATAACCGCCGCCAACGTGGGGAGGCGCCTGGCTATCGTGCTAGACGGCAAGGTACAGTCCGCTCCTAATATCCGGGAAGCTATACCTTCCGGGGAGGCGGTAATCAAAGGGCAGTTTTCCGTGGAAGAAGCGCAGGATCTGTCTATTATCCTGCGGGTCGGCGCTTTACCCGCTCCCATGCATATCGAAGAAGAGCGTACTGTCGGGCCTTTATTAGGGCAGGATTCCATTGTTAGCGGCGTCAAAGCGAGCATTATAGGTTGTGGCCTGGTTTTTATTTTTATGACCGTATATTATCTTTTTGCCGGGATTATCGCCAATATCGCCTTGGGGCTGAACCTGTTGATGATATTGGGCGGATTGGGTATGCTGCCGGTTTTATTTCCGGGAGTTTCGGCGACCTTGACCCTTCCCGGTATTGCCGGTATTGCGCTCTCCCTGGGTATGGCGGTTGATGCCAATGTCCTTATCAATGAACGCATACGGGAAGAATTGTTGTCCGGCAAGACTCTTCGTGCCGCGGTCACCAACGGTTACAGCAGGGCATTCAGCGCTATTTTTGATTCCAATTTTACCACACTGATCGCGGCATTCCTGCTTTTTCAGTTTGGTACCGGGCCTATACGGGGATTCGCGGTTACGCTGACTATAGGTCTTATCGCCAGTATGTTCACCGCTATTGTGGTGACGCGTACTATTTTCGAAATTCTGCTTCATTTCAAAGTGCTTAATTCTCTTCCCATGCTGCGGTTTATCAAGGATACAAAATTCGATTTTATAAGCAGGCGGAAAATATTCTACGCGATATCCCTGGTCGTTATAATCTGCGGTTTGGCCGTGTTTTTTAAAAAGGGGAAGCAGGCCTACGGTATAGATTTTTCCGGCGGACAGCTCCAGGAATACCGGTTTAAAACACCGCCGTCCCTGGATAAACTGCGCGAGATCTTAAAAGAACTGAATCTTCCGGATGCCAATATCCAGCAGTTCAAAGACCATCCCAATGTTGTGTTGATCAAAACCTCGGAAGATAAGAACCAGGTTCTGGTTAACAAGTTCAAGGAGGTTTTTCCTGATCAGGATGTTCAAATTCTGCGCATCGAGCATGTCGGCCCGGTAGCGGGCAAACATCTCCAGGCAAAGGCGGGGTATGCGCTTATCTGGTCCCTGGCAGGGATCCTTATATATGTGGCGTTCAGGTTCAAGAATGTCAATTTTGCGGTGGCCGGTGTGGCCGCTTTGCTGCACGACGTGCTGGTGGCTTTGGGTTTCCTGGCCATGACCAACCGTCAGATAGACCTTTTGTGCGT
>JAQTZX010000089.1 GCA_028687525.1 Candidatus Omnitrophota bacterium | reverse complement strand
GATAATCCCTCACTGGCTTTTACCAAAGTGGTTTCCATGTTAATCCCGCAGAAAGTTACTCACCCGTCCGGAATTCATCCCACGGCGGTAGTGGGAAAAGATGTCCGCCTGGGCAAGGATGCGGCACTGGGCGCGCATGTGGTAGTGGGAGACAAGGCGGTTATCGGGGACGGAACGGTTATATACGCAAATTGTTATATCGGCAATGAAACCGTTATCGGCAGCGACTGCGTGATTTATCCTAATGTTACCATACGGGAACAGATAAGTGTCGGTAATCGCGTGGTTATTTACAGCGGGACGGTCATCGGATCATACGGTTTCGGGTTTGTGACCGTGGACGGGGTTCATCATCGGATCCCTCAAATAGGCACGGTGGTAATAGAAGATGACGTGGAGATCGATTCGAACTGCGCCATTGACCGCGCGCGTTTCGATAAAACCGTTATCGGGCAGGGAACAAAATTAGATAACCTGGTTCATATCGCGCACAACGTGAAGATCGGGAAGAACTGCCTGATCCTGGGCCAGGTGGGGATTTCCGGAAGTTCGAAGATCGGGGATAATGTCATCCTTGCCGGACAGACCGGGCTCGTAGGCCACATCGAATTGGGCGATAATGTTATCGTCATGGCCAAGTCGGGAGTGAGCAAATCCGTACCCGAAAACACCACTGTATGGGGCTCCCCGGCAAAACCCGAGAAATCTGCCAAAGAGATCAATGCCTGCGTGCATAACCTGCCGCGGTTCTATAAGACTTTGGCGGAATTGAAAAAGAGGGTTGAAGAATTGGAGTCTGAGCTGAAAAAAAACGGAACGCATAATTCATAAATACGTCATTCCATGGATAAACAACGTACAATAGAGAAACCGGTAACTATTAAAGGGGTCGGCCTGCATACCGGCAGCAGCGTGGAAGTTACTTTCAAACCCGCTGAAGCGGACAGCGGTATTGTTTTTGTGCGCACGGACATCTCCGGGAAACCGGCGATAAAGGCCGGCGTGGAGCAGCTGCGTTTGCCTTCTTCTTCAAGCCCGCGTTGCAGCACTATCGGCAACGATACCGTCCAGGTCCAGACCATTGAGCACCTGATGGCAGGGTTGGCCGGATTAGGCATAGATAACGTGATCATAGAGATCAATGGCGTGGAGGCCCCCGGTTTGGACGGCAGCAGTGAAGGGTTCGTGAGCTTGTTCCTTGAAGCGGGCATCAAAGAACAGAACAGGCCTCGTAATTATTATTCGGTGAAAGAGCCGTTGTACGTGCAGGAAGGGGAATCTTCCGTGGTCATCCTTCCCGGAGACGAATTCAAGATTTCTTATACTCTTGATTATGATAATATCTTTTTAGAAGGAAAGTTTTTGGAGTTGAGCGTTAACGAAGAAACATTCAAAAAAGAAATTTCCGGAGCGCGCACCTTTTGTCTCGAAGAAGAAGTGGTTGAACTCAAAAAAAGGGGGTTCGGCAAAGGCGCTACCTACGATAATACGCTGGTGATCGGTAAAAAAGGAGTGTTGAATACCAAACTGCGCTATGAAGACGAATTTGTCAGGCATAAAGTCCTGGATCTTATCGGAGACCTGTATTTGCTCGGTGCTCCCATCAAAGGCCATGTTATTGCCTTGAAGAGCGGCCATTACCTGAACACGAAACTTTTGCAGAAAATCGCCCGGCAAAGGCAGAAAGAAATTCCTCCTAAGGGCCCTGCGGCGTCCTTGCCGGTTCGGGAAGAGGCAATGGATAAAAAAATACTTGATATAACCGCGATCAAGGATATCCTTCCGCACCGCGAGCCTTTCCTCCTGGTCGACCGCATAATCGAACTGGAAAGGGGAAAGCGCGTAGTAGGGATCAAGAACGTAACCATAAACGATTATTTTTTCAAGGGGCACTTTCCCCAGCGGCCGGTCATGCCCGGAGTTTTGATCATAGAGGCAATGGCGCAGGCCGGCGGAGTGATGATGCTGTCGCTTCCTGAAAACAGGGGAAAGATCGCCTTTTTCATGGCTATTAATAACGTTAAATTCCGGAAAACCGTTGTCCCGGGGGATCAGCTTGTCCTGCGCGTGGAAGCGGTTAAAATAAAATCCCGCACCGGCCAGCTTCGCGGAGAAGCCTTGGTAGACGGAAAAGTCGTTACCGAGGCGGATTTCATGTTTGTACTCGCGGACGAACAAGAGTAGATATATGTCTGTTCCGGTATAGGAAAGTACGAACATTTTCCTAACCGCTGAAAATCGCCGGGTGGTTTGCCTGCCTGCCGGGTGAGGAAGGTACCGCTGAACAATTCGTGTGAAGCGGTTTTCTTGCTGGATGTGAGGGGAATAAAATGGCTGATATCTATAATACCGCATTGGTTCATCCCACGGCAGTGATTTCCAAAAAAGCCGGATTAGGCAAAGGCGTTGAGGTCGGCCCATACACGGTGATCGACGGGAATGTTTCCATAGGTGAAGGTACGGTTATCGGCGCGCATTGCGTTATTATCGGCAATACCTCCGTCGGGAAGAATTGCAGGATATATACCGGAGCGGTGGTGGGAGCCCCCCCCCAGGACCTTAAATATAAAGGCGAGAAAAGTTTTCTTGTGATCGGGGATAACAATACCATCCGGGAATACGCCACTATCAATCCCGGGACAGGTGACGGCGGCAGGACAATCATCGGCGACAACAACCTTTTCATGGCCAACGCTCATGTCGCGCATGACTGCGTAATCGGTAACCAATGTGTCCTGGTGAATGCCGCGACACTTGCCGGCCATGTGGTGATTGAAGATAAAGTTTTAATAAGCGGATTGACCGCGGTGCATCAGTTTGTAAGAGTCGGTAAACTTGCCATTGTGGGGGGGTGTACAAAAGTAGTGCAGGACATTCCGCCTTTTTCCACCTGCGACGGCCATCCGGCGCGCATATACGGCTTGAATCTTATCGGTTTAAAGCGCAATAATATCCCGCGGGATACCATTGATAGACTAAAACACGCCTACAAGGTCATTTTCCGTTCCGGCCTGACCATAAAGAATGCCTTGAGTAAAATGGAACAGGAAGACCTGTCCGACAAAGAAGTAGCTCACCTTGTTGATTTCCTGAAACGGAAATCTTCCCGGGGTGTAAGCCGTTTTCACCATTCCGACCGTTTTGAAAGCGAAGATCCTGGAATATAAACCGGTTCAGTTATGAAAAAAATAGGTTTAATAGCCGGCAACAGAAGATTTCCTTTTTTATCCGCCGAAGCCGCGCGTATGAAAGGATATTCCGTGGTAGCTGTTGCCATCAAAGGGGATACCTCACCGGTATTGCGCAGGCACGTTGACCGTATTTATTGGCTCAAGCTGGCGGAATTCCGCAAAATGCTGGATGTGTTCAAGGCCGAAGGAATTAATAAGGTGGTTATGGCCGGCCAGATCAGCCCGCACAGGTTGTTCGGCAAAGAGATGCGCAGTCCTGATTTAAAAAAACTGTTTTCCAGAATAGAAGACTGGAGGGCCAACACTATTTTCAGGTCTATAGCGGATGAACTGCAGGAAGCAGGCCTGGAGTTATTGGATTCTACGATATTCCTGGATGATTACCTGCCTGCTAAAGGTGTTTTGACCCGTAAAAAACCTGATGCCGGGCAGAAAGAAGACATCGATTTCGGTTTCGCATTAGCCAAAAAAGTGGCTTTATTGGATATAGGGTTGAGCGTGGGGGTAAAAAACAAGGCTATAGTGGCCGTGGAAGCCCTTGAGGGAACGGATAACCTTATCCGCAGGGCGGGAAAGATCGCCCGTAGAGGGGTAATTATCGTAAAAGTAAGCAGGCCGAACCAGGATAACCGGTTTGATATCCCGGTTATAGGTCTTGGTACCATACAGACTCTTATCAGCTCCCGCGCCGCTTGTATGGCTATTGAAGCAAAAAAGACCCTCTTTATCGATATGCAGCAAAGCCTCGCGTTAGCCGACCGCAAAGGTATTGGCATAGTTTCCGTATAATTTTAAGCAAGTAGCTATAAATAAAAGGGTTGTGATAGGAAATAAAATTTTTGCCTTGACATAAAGGCAAATTTATGCGTTAATATATATTCCATAGTTATTCTATTGGCAGTTTGTTGAAAAAAAACATTTAGGCAATCTGCTCAAAAAGACTTAGATATAGGCGCGCCAAGTGACTGCGGAGGCGTATGTTACATATACGCCGCAAAAGCCATGCGACGGGCAACGACGCCGATGAGGCCTGCCGGCAGGCTTTTTCAGCAGACTGTTAGATAATCAAAAAAAGGAGGGGGAAAATGAACAGGATACTAAAATCAACAACGGCCGCTAAAGCAAAAGAGACTACTTTCAAACTCTATGCTCCCAGCGCCAAAAAGGTCAGTGTCGCAGGTACATTCAATAACTGGGATATCAAAAAATTAACCGCTAAAAAGGATGTCAGAGGTAATTGGAACGTGGCCATATCTCTTAAACCGGGCAGATATGAGTACAAATTTGTCGTGGACGGTTCCTGGATTACCGATCCCGTCAATACCAATACCGTAGGCAATAACCTGGGTACGGTGAATTCATTTATAGACGTGAAATAATATCCTTGAGTATACACTGGCCCCCATTTTCCAATTTTCACGGAAACGGACTATTGGAGAATGGGGGTTTTTAATACCGGTCAATTCCCCATGAAATATATTTACGGCCCATTACATTCACGCAGATTAGGTTCCTCCCTTGGTATTAATTTGACTCCCTTTAAAACATGCAGTTTTGATTGTGTGTATTGCCAGCTGGGCAGAACAACGGTCAAGACCATTGAGCGCAAAGAATACGTGAATACGGTTGAGATCCTGGAAGAGTTGAAATTGTGGCTTCAGAATAATTCCCAGGATGCCAAGAGCGTGGAGTACGTTACTCTTTCCGGTGCCGGTGAACCAACCTTGAACATAAACGCCGGATCCTTGATCGCCCAGATAAAGAAAATCACCGCTATTCCGGTAGCTGTGATCACCAATTCAGGTTCATTGAGTGATCCCGTTCTGCGCCGGGAAATCTTGTCTGCGGATGTGATTGTTTCTACCTTGAACACAGCTGATCAGGCGGTCTTTGAGGCTTTGAACCGGCCTTGTGAAGGAATAAAGATCGAAAACGTGATTCAGGGGCTGGCAGACTTGCGCAAAGAGTATAAAGGCAGGATATTGCTTGAGGTAATGATCGTTAAAGACATAAATGACAGCCTGGAGGGAATACGTAAGCTTTCCGAAGCAGTGGAGATGATCAACCCGAACGCGGTGCATCTTAATTCCCCGGTACGCGTTCCCGACGACAGCCGCGTGCAAAGCGCCGACGAAAAAAGGCTGAAAAAAATCCAAAATATCCTCGGTGACCGCTGCGAAATAGTGTAGGGGTAGAGGACATGCGCCCATAGCTCAATCCCGCCCAAAGCGTCGCGGGACTCCTCCCCGCAAAAAGCATGCGGGGAGTCGCTGGAAAGAGGAATTTGAGCTATGTGCGCCGATATATGAACGAGATATGCGCCCATAGCTCAACTGGATAGAGCGTCAGCCTTCGGAGCTGAATGTTGCAGGTTCAACTCCTGCTGGGCGCAATATGGGAGAGGTCAGTGGAAAAAGGAGGAAACATGGTTAAAAAAATATTCTTTTTTTTGATGCTTTTTATCCTATTTTTGGGCTTAGTCTGTTCTGTGACAATGGGGCAGGATGCCGATAGTCCGAATAAGGGAGCGAACACAAGGGAAGAAGTAGTTATATTCGTTGAAAATGCGGTCAATTACGCCAAGACTAACGGCAAAGAAAGAGCGCTCAAAGAATTTATGAATACAAATGGGAAATTTAAAAAGGGCGGGCTTTATATCTATGCCTATGATTTTGACGGTACGGTCATTTCGCATGGCGGGCAGGCGGAGCTTGTCGGGAAGAACTTGATCGGCATGTCGGATTCCAACGGCGTACAGGTTATAAAAGAATTGGTCGAACTGGCTAAACAAGGCAGCGGATGGCTTGAATATCTTTGGCCTAATCCGGAGCATGGTAATAAGATAGAACCGAAAGCGGGATACGTAATGAAGGTTGATGGTACCTGGTTCCTGGGGTCGGGCATCTATGAATAATAGATAACCGGGAAAGGAAAAATGGGGACGGTTCTATTTTTTTGTTATCGACCGCGAGTCTAAAAAAAAAGAACCGTCCCCATTTTTTTCAATAATTATCCCGTTTACCAACCGGTTACGAATGAACCGCTTTTTTCTTTGCAAATACTCAAATTTTAAGTTAAAATATTAAAACGTTTATAGACGATGTTGGGCCGCTGGTGTGGGA
>JAQTZX010000088.1 GCA_028687525.1 Candidatus Omnitrophota bacterium | reverse complement strand
ATTGGCCGTTTGTTACCGGGACTTCAGTAGAGTCATCCATCGCCTACGGCGAGAAGATCGTCGAAGTTCTCGCGACGTTGAAATAATCCGATCCGCAGTTATCCGCAGCCGCAGGGGAGGTTTGATCTCCCTTGCGGTTGTGCGGTTACCGGACCAGTTTAACAATGGAGGCCAAAAATGCCCGCAATCATCATACATTCTCTGGAGCTTACCGACGAACAGAAAGAAATTCTCGCCGATAAATATATAACCATTTTTTCCGAAGTATCTAAAGTCCCGAAAGACCGTATTTACCTGTTTTTCGACGGTTATTCGCTTGATAACGCGGCATGCGACGGAGTGCTTTTTTCAAAACGTCCGCCGAAAATGGCAGTCGGGAAGTTCAATCAGCCGCCCAAGCCCGTTACGTAAAATGGCTTGTGGATAAATACGGATGAGAATTCAATCCGGAATATTCGAAAGTTTTCGTTGATCCGGGACCTGTGTTTATCCGGCGGTTTTTTTAAAATTCAACCAAGGAGCGATCATGGATGTTAATGAGGCAATTGTCAGGTCGTTGGAACATGCGGGCGTCGGCCATGTTTTCGGCGGGTCGGGCCAGGTGAACGGATCGATGCTTCTGGCTTTGAAAAGATCGAGCCTGATCAAAACCGTTATCATAAGGAATGAGCAGGCCGCGTCATTCATGGCCTGCGGGTATGCCATGTTCTCCGACAAGCTTGGGGTTTGTTTTGCAACCGGCGGCCCGGGAGAGTTCAATCTTTTTTCCGGTCTGGCTGTGGCATATTCCGATTCTCTTCCCGTGCTGGCGATTTCCGGCTACACATCCGCTCCGGATAGAGGAAAAGGCGCATTAAACGAAGCCACGGGGTTAAGCCGTACCCCGGATTCCCCTAAAATGTTTGCCGCTACGACCAAAAAAACCTTCGTAATCGAAAATCCCGGACAGACTTGCGATATTATGGAAGAGGCCGTTAATCTTGCATATGAAGGCCGCCCCGGTCCCGTGCATATCCATGTGCCGAAGAATGTCACCATAATGCAGGTGAATAATTTCCGGGAGATAAAACTGGATATTAAACCTGTTTTGCCGGATGCCCGCAAGATCAGTGAAGCGGCGGAACTTCTTTCCAGGGCGATCGCTGCCGGAGATCAGATTACGGCAATTTTAGGGTATGGGATCATCAGGAGCCACGCGGAAAAAGAAATGTTGGATTTTGTCGAGAAGTTTCAGGTCCCGTTTTGCCTGACGATGGACGCGAAAGGGCTGTTGCCGGAAGATCACGCTTTGTCTCTCGGCGTTTACGGCACTTCGGGCGATCCCGGGGCGAATAAATACCTGAATGCGTCGAAATTAGTGCTGGCAATCGGCAATTCGTTTGCCCAGAACGCTACTTTCGGTTTTAAAGCCGACCTGTTCAATGATAAAACCCTCATACATATCAATATCGATCCGCATGAGATCGGAAAGATTTATAAGGCCGCCTGCGGAATAGTCGGTGATGCCAAACCGGCGATAACCGCTCTTGGGCGGGAGCTTTCGAAAAAAACAGGAACGGTCGCGGCAAAAAAAATCATCAAAGAAAAATGGTATGACCTGCTCCATGAGAAAACACCCAGCGGCAAGATACATCCCGGGGATCTGGTAAAGGTCATCTCCCGGAACCTTCCGGCGGATACTATCGTGATGGGAGACGCAGGTTCGCATATGCTCTGGCTGAATTGTTACCTGAATCTTGCCAAAAATCAGAGATACCAGAATCCGGGAAGTTTCGGCCCTATGGCCAGCCACGTGAACGGCGCGATCGGAGTCAAGTGCGCGAATCCGGACAAACACGTGGTTTGCGGCTGCGGGGACGGCGCGTATCTCATGGCGGGTTTTGAACTCTTGACCGCCATCCAATATGATATCCCGGTTACCTGGGTGATTTTTAATAACGGGGAGTTTAACGTCATAAAGAAATTCCTGATCAATTTATTCAACGAGCACGCCTTTATGACTTTTAAGAATCCCGATTACGTCAAGTACGCCGATGCCTGCGGCGCGCACTGTACGCGCGTGGAAAAGCTGGATGATTTCGAGCCCGCGTTCAAGAAAGCGCTGGCTTCGAACAAGGCGAATCTTATAGACGTTGTGGTGGAGGGGGAGGTTTATCCTCCGTTCGCGCTGGGAAAAGTATAAGTATTGTTGAGTCCGTTGGTATTGTTAATATCGTCCGGTATCCTGGACGAAAATAGCCCGGCAAAAAGGTGAAAAAGGTAAAAAGTGACTGTTACTTTGGTGATTGTCACTTTTTACTATTGCATTTTTGATGAAATTCGGACATATCGCAATCAGTGTTTCAAGCTTAAAGATAAGCGGCGCTTTTTATAGAAAATATTTCGGGATGGTGTGTGCCGGCAGATTTCATGTCAAGCCCGCGGGGCTGACAATCGCCATGTTGAAAAAAAACGGTATGTGCCTTGAACTTTTTGAATCCGAAAAAACTAAACGGCTGCCGGCCTACCGACGGGAACTGGATAGCGACCTGCGGACGCTGGGCGTAAAACATTTTTGTTTCGAAACCGCCGGAATAAAACGATTTTATGAGAAGCTTAAAAAAGCACGGGTACCGTTTGCGGTTGATATGCGGTTTTTCGAAGACGGCAGAAGATACTTTTTTATAAAAGACCCGGACGGGATATTGGTGGAGATCATGGAACCGGTCCGGGGCTCATCAGTTCGTAAATCCCGCGGATCCATGTAAAAAAATGACGGCGGTATGCGTTTTTGTGAGCCTGGGAATTAAAGCAGGAGGGATATATGTCCAAGAGTCCGGAAATATTCAAGCTGCCCGATACGGGAGATATCCGTTGTTATGACCGGGAAGGCAGGGAAATTCCTGTTCCTCAGCAACAGGATGAACTGTATGGTCAGAACGGTTGTTTTGCGGTCAACCCGATGTCTTTTACAAAGCTCGGAAAGGGCGGGAAAGTGATCGCGGATACCTCTTCCTGGAAAGACGGTTATCGCATGACGCGGGATAATAATACCGGTTTGGTGTGGGAAGTCAAGTCTCCCTTTGATAAGGATATTAATTATTGCGAAGGCCGGTATACCTGGAAGGAAGCGGAGGATAAGTATATCAAGGATTTGAATAAGAAAAAATACGGGGGGTTCAGCGATTGGCGGCTTCCCAATAAGGATGAACTCCGGTCTATTATCGATTATAACAAGACGAATCCCGCGGTGGATACCTGGTATTTCCCTAACTGCAAAAGCGATTTTTACTGGACGTCAATGCCGTATGCCATGCAGAAACCGTTCATCTGGGGTATATTTTTCGGTTTGGGAAGCGGTATCTGTTATTCGCCGGCGAGCCGGCGGTATGCGCGCGCGGTCAGGGGCGGGTATGCCGTTAAAACATTCGGCAAACCCGATTCCGCCAGATTCACCGATAATCGCGACGGGACCGTCACCGATACCCTGGCCGGTTTGATGTGGCAGCAGGACGAAAATGAACGCATGGATTGGTATTCCGCGCTTAGGGCCTGTAAGGAATTGCGCGCGGGAGGATATACGGACTGGCGGCTCCCCAATTTAAAAGAGCTGAACAGTATTCTTAATCTCGATTACACCAACGGCTGGTGGTATTATAAGGATTTCTTTCCGGCCAAAGGCCTACAGCCGCCGCTCTTACATTATTTTTCATCTACCCCTTACGAAGGGATATACGTATGGGTGACCAATTTTTGTTTCGGCTATGACGGATATTACGCCAGCAAGAACGCCAAACTTCTTTTTCGCGCGGTGCGCAATGTGAACCGGGCCGCGGCGCAGGAGCGGAAAGTTTTTCAATGCCCTGATTCGGGCATGAAAAACTGTTACGATCATGACGGGAATTTCATTGCCGTTCCTAAAAAAGGCAGGCGGTTTTACGGCCAGGACGGTTCCTATGCCATCAATCCTCTTTCTTTTACCAAGCTCAGGGACGGCGGTAAGGAATTAGATGACAAAGCCTCTTGGGAAAAAGGATTACGCATGGTCAGGGATAATAATACCGGGCTTATCTGGGAGATCAAATCTTTTGATCCCGCCGACATTAATTTTAAAGAAAAAAAATACACCTGGGAGGATACGGTTGAGTTTATCTCCCGGCTGAATAAAAGCAATTTCGGCGGGTTTTCCGACTGGCGTCTTCCTCACCGGGAGGAATTGCGGACTATCGTCGATTACGAGGGCAAGATCCCCGCGATAGACGAGAAGTTCTTCCCGGACATTTTGCCCGAGTTTTACTGGTCGGCGGATGTGAACATAAAAGAACCCTTGTTCGCGTGGGGAGTTTATTTTGCCTACGGCTGTACGATATGTTATTTGAGGATTTCTTCATATCCGGTGCGGGCAGTCCGAGGAGGCTACAGCGGGAATTTCGGCAATCCGGGAACAGGCGTTTTTCAGGATAACGGGAACGGGACGGTTACCGATCTTGACACCGGTTTGATGTGGAAGAAAGATGAATCTCCCGCTTTGAGCTGGGAAGAAGCGATGAAATACTGCGAAGATATGACGCTCGGCGGTTATGATGACTGGCGCGTTCCTACCGTCAGGGAATTGGGGGCGTTGATCGATCTGTCCTATAAAGACGGCTGCTGGTTTTATAAGCAATTTTTTCCGGGTACCCAGACAGCTCCGCTTGGGTTTTATTGGGCGGCGACTACATACGGCGATACTTTTGCCTGGGGATGTAATTTCCAGTTCGGGTATGACGGTTACTACGCGGGGAAAAAAGAGGGGAAATATCCGTTCAGGCCGGTCAGAAATACGAGAAGTAAAATAAAGAATCCGGTGTAAAGTGTGTAAGTGCAAAGTTCTTATAACATAAAAAAAAGGAGAATGTAAATGCGAAATATCGGAAAATGTGTATTGGCGGCGTTATTCGTGATAAGTTTTTTTTCTTTACAGGCTACGGCTCAAACCGGTAAAAAGGCAGTCATGCTTATCGCTCAAGACGGTTTTCAGGATGATGAGCTTTTTCGTCCCAAAGAAGTTTTAGAGAAGAACGGGATTGCGGTTACGGTTGCTTCCAGTTCTTTGACCGAGGCAAAAGGCATGAACGGCGGGAAATTTATGCCCCAGGTACTTTTGGGCGATGTGCAGACGGGTGATTTTGACGCCGTGGTCTTTATCGGCGGAAGCGGTGCCGCGCCGTCTTTAGATAATCCTCAGGCGCATAAGCTGCCGCGGGATGCGGCCGCCCAGGGGAAGATCGTGGGCGCTATCTGTATTGCCCCCCGTATACTCGCGAATGCCGGAGTCCTGAAAGGCAGGAGAGCAACGGTTTACCCCACGGAAGGCGGTAAGCTCAAGGATGCAGGGGTAAATTATACCGCCATGCCCGTGGAAATAGACGGAGAGATAATAACCGCCGACGGCCCTGATTCGGCCGTGAGGTTTGGAGAAGAGATCGTTAAAGCTTTGAAAGATCAGTGAGATATTTAATGTCAAATGACAAAGCTCAAAATTTGACATTAAAGCAGGAGGTCGTTTTCTATGAATAAATTATTGGTTAAGATGGCTATTTTGAGTATTTCGCTTCTCACCGTTATGGCTTCCGCCGCAGTTTCACCGGCACTGGCGAAGATCCGGCAGGCATTTCCCGCCTCCGATATCACGCTCATCAAACTGGTGTTGACATTACCTTCATTGCTTATCATTCCTTTCAGCCTGCTTTCCGGCGTGCTGGCCGCCAGAATGAAGAAAAAGAACGTTCTTTTGATCGGATTGGTCATCTATTTCCTGGGCGGGGTGGGGGGAGGTTTCGCGCAGAATATCACCCAGTTGTTGATTATCCGCGGCATTTTCGGTATCGGCGTGGGTTTGATTATTCCTTTATCAACCAGTCTTATCGCCGATTTCTATGCAGGGGTGGAAAGAACTAAGGTCATGGGTCTTTCCGGATCGGTATCGCATATGGGCGGGGTGGTCTTTTTGCTGCTTTCCGGGTGGCTTGCCTGTATGAGCTGGAGATACGCATTCGGCGTATACGCTTTATCCCTGCTTACCGCGATCATGCTTTTGATGTGGCTGCCGGAACCGGTTTCTAAAAAAACGGGGGGAATGGTGAAGTCGAAGCTTCCGGGCGGCAGTTACTGGTGCGCGGTCCTGGGCGCGTTGATGATGGTGGCTTTTTACGCCGCTCCCACTAACTTGGCCATGTTCATCGAAAATGAACGCAAGCTTTATACCAGTGAAAAACCGCTGTTTCAAAACAGGGAAGAATTGCTTATGTATCTGCAAAAAGGCACGGTTTCAGAAACCGCCCGGCAGTCCTTTAAGGATATCGGGATAATTCGTTCGGACAAAGCGTCTTTGACG
>JAQTZX010000087.1 GCA_028687525.1 Candidatus Omnitrophota bacterium | reverse complement strand
ATCCAGCGTGGATATCCCGGCCACCGGCTTACGCAGAGACCAGGCCAGTCCTTTGATCAAGGACATCCCGATGCGCACGGCGGTAAAAGAACCCGGCCCGATCCCGCAGGCAAAATAATCTATCTCGTCCATTTTCCATGACAGCGCATCGGCCACCCGCTTAACCGCCGGCCCAAGCAAAGCGGAAAGCCTGCGTTCCACCGCCAGATCATATTCATAAACGCGGTCCCCGTCAGACAAACCAAGGGCCATATAACGGCTCGAAGTATCAAGCGCCAATATCTTCATATATCTCCTCTATCATCTGTTTGTAGCGCAAACCGTATCCGCTCAAAGAAATCTGCCGCGAACACCTGTCCCGTATGTCAAACTGGACCCTTAGATATTCCTCCGGCATGAGAAAACCAAGCCGTTCCGGCCATTCGATCACCGAGATCCCGTTGTCATAAAAATATTCCTCATACCCCAACCCGGCAACATCACCCGACGCTGAAAGCCGGTACAGGTCAAAGTGGAATAAAACTTTTTTTCCCGTATACCGGCGGATAAGCACAAAAGTCGGGCTGATAACCTTGTCTTTCGCGATCCCCAGGCCTTCCGCAATACCTTTGGCGAAAACGGTCTTCCCCGATCCCATATCTCCGAAAAGACAGACGATATCGGATTCCCGCAGATGCCGGGAGATCACCTTTCCCGTATGAAGCGTGTCCTTGACGGAACGGGACTCTACGGATATATTTTCTTTTACGCGGCCGCGTGTTTTCATGATTAAAAATGCCTGTACCCGGATATTCTTAATACGCGTTCCCCGCCGTTCCCATCAATGATTTTCAAACCGTACCTCTTTTCGGTGATTGTCCCTACCGGGAAAAACCTCGACGGACTCCGCTTAATAATCATGCGTCCATCCCGGGCGGATACCGTAAAAAGCAGTTCAAAATCTTCTCCCCCCGACAAAGCATCATCCAGGCCGCGGGCCTGTGCGGAAAAAGGTATGAGTTTTTCAAAAAGCACCGCGCCCGTATTGCTCGCCCGCGCGATATGGCCGAGGTCCTGCGCCAGCCCGTCGGAAATATCGATCATCGCGTGCAGGCGGTATTGTTCCGCCAGGAACCGCGCCTCTGCCACACGGGGGGTGAATCTCAGGTGTTTCCCCTGCCTGGTACCTCCTAAGCGTCCGCTCACAAAAATCATATCTCCCGGCCGGGCGCCGCCGCGCAAAACCAGGCGCTTCTTCTCTACAAATCCTGTCAAACTCACATCGATAGTCAATACCGGCGCCCTGCTGATATCCCCGCCCACGATATTGATCCCGTACTCACGCGCCAGCGCGCGCATCCCCCGGTATACCTCATCTATGTACGCGGCCGCGGCAGCGCGGGGAATTCCCATCGAAACCAAAGCGTAGCGCGGGAGGCCGGCGCAGGCGGCAATATCGCTTATAGAAACAGCCAGGGCTTTCCTGCCTACCAGGCGCGGGTCATCGCGGCGGGTAAAATCCACCCCTTCAACCAGCATATCCTGCGTCAACAACATGCAGGTACGGCGGTCGTAACGGATGACCGCGCAATCATCGCCGATACCTTTGAGGACCGAGGCATCGGTCTTGATTGTCTTGCGAATACGATCTATCAAACCAAACTCGCCTAACTTATTCAACAGCATCATTCGCCTTTAATATTGATTTTGCCGTTTAAATTTTGTTATTTGACATTACCTTCTTTATATTCTCTCCAAACGGGGGCTTAATAATCCCTCTCTCGGTGATTATCGCGGTGATCAAACCATGATCGGTGACGTCAAAAGCCGGATTGAACACCTTTGTCCGGGAGGCGGCGATAGGGCGCTTAAAATACAGTTCTTTTATCTCCCCGGGACAGCGTTCTTCTATTGGAATATCTTTACCGGTATTAACGGCACCATCAAAGGTGGAAAAAGGAGCGGCAACGTAAAAGGGGATATTATGATAACGGCTCAAGACCGCCAGGCTGTAGGTTCCGATCTTGTTCGCGGTATCGCCGTTGGCGGCGATCCTGTCCGCTCCCACGATAACCTTGTCTATCCTGCCGCTCTTCATGACCGCGGCGGCCATATTATCGCAGATAAGCGTGACATCGACATTATTCTTCTCCAGTTCCCATACCGTCAGGCGCGCGCCCTGTAAAAGCGGGCGGGTCTCGCAGGCGAATACTTTTATCCTCTTTCCCTGCTCTTTTGCTTTATAGATAACCCCCAATGCCGTACCGTAATCCAGAGTAGCCAGGATACCGGCGTTACAAACCGTGAGCACCGTATCCTTGTCTTTAATAAGCTTCGATCCCCAAAAACCGATCATCCTGCAAACCCTCCGGTCCTCTTCGATGATCTCTTGCGTTTCCTTAAAAAGTATCTTTTTTATACCTTCCACCGGCGTATCGCGGTGTTCAAGCGCCGTCCTGCGCATTCTCTCCAATCCCCAGAAAAGGTTGCGCGCGGTGGGCCTCGATGAAGCCAGGTACGCGATCACTTGGTCCAGTTCTTTCTGAAAAGAGGCAAAGTCCTTTTTTTTAAAACCTTTTACCCCCAGGTATACCCCAAGCGCCGCCGCGGCACCGATAGCGGGAGCGCCGCGTACTTTCAACTCTTTGATGGCATGCCAAAGGCTTTTGATATCCTTCAAACAGAGATAACGAAACTCGGCCGGCAGTCTCGTCTGGTCGATAATCTTGATCCCGTTGTTCTTCCATTCTATAGTACGCAAACTCATAGCTGCACCTCGTAAGTAGTGTGTAAGTGTTTAAGTGTGTAAGTTTATAAGTATTACCCACTTTACACTTACACACTGTTCTCAGTCTTTAGTGCAATAGGATCTCTTTGGTCCTGCCTAATATGATAATTCTGCCGTTCTTGTCTATCTGTGAAAACCATTCCCTGCCCAGGATGGAATGCGGGGCCAGAGAAGGATATAATATTACCTGTGCAACGTCCGTTTCCGTAGGAAGATCATCCATGATATGGGTATGAAAGGAACCGGCAGGCTTTCCCTCTTTCGGGACAGACGGTATCTCCAGCACCGTCCTGTGCAGGGGGATTTTCCTGACGGCCTGCGAACCGTCGGAAGAAACGGAAACCTTAAAATCACCACCCAGCAGGACGACATCGGGATTCTTATTCCCCGGCAGAAGATACACAGTCAGCATCCCGTCTTCCTCACGGAAAACGCTGGTATTATACGGTCCGCCCCGGGCATCAAACTCAATGGCTTTCACAGCCGTATTTACCGCCCGGGCGCGTTGTGTTACCTCGGCAGGTATTTCCGAAAAAGATACCGCTTTCATCTTTTTCGGAGAATCCGCCGGGCAGGCAAAAACATATGCCGGCTGAAAATCAGCCGCTTCACCGGAAATCCTGCCAAAATATACTTTCCATACACCCGCGGCCTTATATGCGATATACATCCCGAGTTTAGACCGGTCAGGCTTAAGCTCCAGAAGCATATCGGTCGCTTTCATGGCGGCTTTTTCATACTGCGCGATCTCCATCCCCCGCTTTTCCGCGAAAATAATATCCTCGGGAGAAAGAAAAATCTCGTCTTCGCATAAAGCCGCGGAAACAAAAACACACATACAGACAGCGGCCAGGCACACGGCCGGGAAGCCCTTGGTTACCGGGGAACTCATTCTTCGCCCTCCATGATGATCTTTGTCTGCACCACCCTCATCTGACCCATGATCTGTTCCCGTATTTGCCGGTTATACCCCGGTTTTAAAAGGCTAAGAGTCTTCCGGTACGCGGCAAGAGCGCCCTTATAATCAAGCAGGTTCGCCAATACATCCGCCATATTCTCATAGGTCCCCGCGCGCCCGGGTTCGAGCTCAAGGGCCTTCTCAAGACATTCCAACGCCTCCGTGAACCTTCCGATATTGTTCAACAACCACCCTTTATTATGATAAATGGTGGCGTAATCCGGCTCCACTTCTATCCCTTTGTCAAAATAACCCATCGCCCCATCAATTATCCCCAGCTCGACCATACAAAGCGCCCGGTCATTATACGCCGCCCCGTCAAGGGGATTATGTTTGACCGCCGCGTCGAAATGCCCGATGGCGGCGGAAAAATTCTCCCGCAGGATCTCCATCTCGCCTTTAAAATACTCCGTCTCTCCGGGGAGGCCGCGCCGCTCCGATTCTTTCAGTCCCTGCCTCGCAATCTTCAGCGCCGCCGCCGGGGTCTTATAGGTGATCGCCTCATCCAGCCTCAACCGGAGTTCCGGCAGTTCGCAATGCTTATTCATGATAAATCACCCGTTTTCGCCTTTTGTCTACTCGTCACTTTCTTCGGACACGCGGCGCGCGGCATACCGCGGAAACCGCCTTATTACCGTCGTAATAACTACACCTTATTATCAAGACCAAAAAATGTCTTTGCATTATGGGTGGTTATCCGGCCGATCTCTTCCACGCTCATCTTCCTTAACACGGCGATTTCTCCGGCAAGGTGTTTCACCTGCATCGGCTCATTTCTCCTGCCCCGGCACCCTTCGGGAGAAAGATAGGGAGCGTCTGTTTCCAGCATAAGACGGTCCAGAGGAACAACCGCGGCCAGGGCTCTTAGGTCTTCGGCTTTTTTATAGGTGATATTACAGGTAAAAGAAATGAAGAAACCAAGATCCAGGCAATCGTTTAAAAAATTCTCATCCCCGGAGAAACAATGCACCACCGCTTTAAGCGGCATATTATCCCGGAGGATTTTCACCACATCTGCCTGTGCCTGCCGGCAGTGAATAACCAAGGGCAGTCCGGCGTCTTTCGCCAGGCGCACCTGCGCTAAAAATAATTTCTCCTGATTCCCGGGGGAGGAATATCCTTTGAAATAATCCAGCCCGGTCTCCCCGATGGCCGCCACTTTCGCATGGCGGGCGAGTTTTTCCAGCTCTGCCAGCGTCCCGCCGTCAACCGCATCCGCTTCATGAGGATGACAGCCTACCGTGGCATAGACCATCTCATACCGTTCGGCCATGGCTATTGCGTACTGAGAATGCAGAAGGCTCGAGCCGACATTGATAATGTTAACCAGCCCTGCTTCCCTGGCCCGTTCCACAACCGCGTCTCTGTCGGTATTAAACTCGGGAAAATCCAGGTGGCAGTGGGTGTCTATCAGTTCTAAGGCATCTGTCATAATACTCCGCTGTACGGCAAGCCTATTTTATCTCTATTCTCGGGAACAGCGGCGCGCCCTTGTTTATTTTATCTCCGCCGATCTGCTCCTTTATTGACTGTGCGGTGCGCGGCATAAAAGGAGCGATAACAACGGCAACTTTCCGCAACACCTCCGCCAGCAAGCTGATAAACGCTTTCAATTCTTCGGTCTTATTCTCTTTTGCCAGGTTCCAGGGTTTGGTATCTTCGATATATTTATTGGCCATGCCGATAGGAACCCAGACAGCCTCCAGCGCGGCGTTGAACGCCGGCTCGCCGTCGCCGAAGATACCCGCAACCACGGCTTCCATCTCCCGGAGTTTTGCGTCTATGGCCCCGGCCTGCGCGTTATCCGGGAGCGCGGTCCGCGGTACGCTGCCGCCGAAATATTTTTCGATCATGGTCAAGGTACGGTAAAGTAAATTACCCAAGTCATTGGCCAGATCACTATTGATCCTCTTTATAACCGATTCCTCGGAAAAATTACCGTCCAGGCCGAACGGCACGTCGCGCAAAAGAAAATACCGGTAGGCGTCTATCCCGAACCGGGAAACCATATCCACCGGCGAAACCGCGTTCCCTTTGGATTTAGACATCTTCCCTTCGCCGGCCAGCCACCAGCCGTGCGCGAATATATGACGCGGCGGTTCTATTCCCAGGGAACGCAGCATGATCGGCCAATACACCGCGTGCTGGCGTAAAATATCCTTGCCTATAAGCTGAAGATCCGCCGGCCACCAGCGCGAATGATAAACCCCCGACTCATCGAATTCCCCCACCGCACTGATATAATTAAGCAGGGCGTCAAACCAGACATAGGTGACATGACCGGGACTGAACGGCAGGGGAATGCCCCAGTTCAAGCGTTCCCGGGGACGGGAAATACAAAGATCATTCAGGTTATTCATTTTCAGGAAACTCAACACTTCGTTCCTGCGGTAATCAGGTTTGACGAAACCGGGATTATTCTCGATATGGCCGATCAGCCAATCCTGGTACGAGGACAGCTTGAAAAAAAAATTCGCTTCCGTGATAGTCTCAACCGGACGGCGGCAATCCGGACACAGGCGGCCTTCCGCCTGCGTTTCCGTCCAGAAACTCTCGCACGGCGTACAATACAATCCTTCATATTGCGCCTGATAAATATCCCCTTTTTTATACAGGATATCCAGCGCCTGACGCACTACCCGGATATGCCGTTCC
>JAQTZX010000086.1 GCA_028687525.1 Candidatus Omnitrophota bacterium | reverse complement strand
TTCCGTCAATCGTATAATACCAATATTCACTGAACGAAGGCGGGATAACGCAACCGGTCCTATGAACCGCATAAAATAAAAAATCCTTAAGCTTGATAAAAAAGCTTAAGGATTGCACCCTTGCTTAACTTAATCCTTCCGCGAGGAATCATCGGGTTATTAGATGCCTCCTAATAACCAAAAACTCCCGATACACAGGTAGGTCTTCTGGCTTTCCCGCCCTTCCAACGGCCTTCCCGCTCTAATAATAAGAGCAGTGGCAAATTACTGTTGAAAGGGTTCCCTCTCTATCAAGAAAGGGCGGGATTACAGCGGCGGGACCACGCTTGCTTCTACAAGCTTCCCTTTTATCCTGCCTACGCAGGACCTGTATATATTTGTATGAAAAAAAATAAACCCAGCTTCCCTCATCATCAGGGTGCTGGGTTCAATAATCTTTATTACCAAGATTATATCGGCACCCCTATTCCCGGAGGACTTCGATTTCTGACTCATTCCGCCTAAACGGAACATACAGTTGCGGGCACAGTTTCGGGTTCTCACCGAATTCCCTGCGAAACTTGATTCATTAAAACATAATCTAAACTGCTTGTCAACTGATTTCTCCGCCTTTTTTTCACCCCCCCCCGGATGTATTTAAGGTAAAACGGGCGATCCACTCCGCAAATGCCCGCATAAACCCGGTGATAAATTTACGGGTAGGATCGCTGGTAAGATTGCCCTTCCCGTCAAAAAGATTATCGACATTCCCGATGTACGCCTCCGGCTGCTGCATCGTAGGGACATTAAGGCAGCTCAACGACTGGCGCAGATGATGATTCGCGCCGAATCCGCCGATAGCGCCCACTGATACGCTCACAACCGCCCCCGGCTTCCCATTCCACGCGTTTTGCCCATAAGGGCGAGACCCGACATCAAGAGCGTTCTTAAGCACAGCGGGAACGGAACGATTGTATTCGGGGGTAACGAATAAAACCGCGTCAAACCCTCTTAAAGATTTCCGGAATTGCGTATACGCATCCGGAGGATTATCCTCTAAATCCTGATTATAGAAAGGCAGTCCTCCGATCTCGACAATCTCCAGCGTGAGAGAATCGGGCGCAGCTTTAATCAGCGCCTTGGCCATTTTACGGTTCAATGATTCTTTGCGAAGACTTCCCACAAAAACAGCGGTCTTTTTCTGTGCCATAGCCATTCCTTCTCCTTTGTCATTTTTAAATCACTATCGTTTCCCGGGAATCATCCGCGTAACTTATCCAGGCTTCTTTCCGTGAATTTTATTATATTATTCATCGTCGCCACTGTTTCAGCCGGATATTTTCCCACAGCCGATTCCGCCGAAAGCATAACAAAATTCGTACCATCGATTATGGCGTTGGCAACATCCGTCGCCTCCGCGCGTGTGGGCCGGAAATTATCCGTCATGCTTTCAAGCATCTGCGTAGCGGTAATCACAAATTTCCCGGAGCGGTTGCATTTTTTAATGATCAACTTCTGGATTATGGGGATCTCATGAATCGGCAACGATACGCCCATGTCTCCGCGCGCGATCATAATGCCATCGGAAGCCGCGATTATTTCATCAATATTCCTTATTCCTTCCCTGTTTTCTATTTTGGCGATCACTTTACAGATCGAATTCGGTTTGAGCAACTTTTTCACATCTAAAACGTCGTTCTTGCCGCGCACAAAAGACTGGGCGATATACTCCAAACGATGTTCTTCACAAAAAGATATATCCTGAATATCCTTTTGGCTTATGCCGCCAAATTCAAGCCGTGCCTGCGGGATATTCACCCCCTTATATCCTTTGAGCAGGCCGCCAACCATTACTTTTGCCTTAAGCCTGTTTTTAGTCCTGCCGATCACGCTTAGAGCGATATTCCCGTCATCCATGAATATCTGATAACCATTCTTAATGGGGCTTAACGGACCCTGATAATCAAAAGGTATTATTTCATGCGATCCTATTGCGTTTTGCTGCGTAAGCCATACTACCCGGCTTTTCTTAAGCAAAACCGGGGCGCTCAAGCCGCCCACTCTAATACGATGCCCCTTAAGATCTCCGAGAATTTTTATACGCCTGCGATACTTCTTGTTTAAAAGCCGTATAAGCTCTATTCTGCGAACCAGTTCCGGCGGCTTCCCATGAGAAAAGTTCAAGCGGGCGACATCCATGCCCGCAAGCATCATCTTTCTGATCATAGTTTCGCTGGATGAGGCCGGACCGAGAGTACAGATTATCTTCGTTTTGACCATAAATCTCCCTGCTGATTTAGCCCGGCATGGAATTACCGGCAACTTTCTTTAGTATCCTGCCTGTCCATATAATTCCTATAACGGCGGAAAATATATCGGTTACCAATCTGCCCCAAAAAACCCCGGAGACGCCAAACAATTTTGCGCCGAAATATGCCAAAGGTATCATTAAAACAATCACGCGAATCACAGTTAAAAAAGCGGAAAATACCGGTTGGTGGATACCGATTAAATAGAAAGCGGCATAGCGATGCACTTCCAAGAAACCATAACCAAAACAAGTAATGTAAATATAGCGCACCAGGATATTAATAACCCCGGGATCAGAGGAAAACAATTTTCCCAGCGGGCGCGCGATAATCAAAAAAACCACCGCAATAATAGCACCAAAACCAAGCGCGAACAGCATAGTCCCTTTGCGCACGGCTCTAATTCGGTCGAAGCGCTTGGCCCCGTAATTCTGGGCAACAAACGGAACCAGCGAAATCCCTACTGTCATAGGAATCATAAACGCAAACATCTCGATACGGCTGGCAACCCCGACAGCGGCAACCGCAGCTTCGCCAAATCCGGAAACTATCTTAATGACAATCGCGGCAGATAACGGAGTCAAAATGGAACTTAACGTGGCAGGAATACCGATATGCAGGATCCTGCGCCAAGAAGCAGCAATACGATAGAACGAGTGAGAAACAAAAAGGATTAAATGATACCTTTTATGGATAAATTGGAAAGCAATAATCAACACGAACATTTCGGAAATAACCGTGGCTAACGCTGCCCCCTGTATTCCCATTCTTGGAAACCCCCACAATCCGAAGATCATCATGGGATCGAGAACACAATTCAGCACAGTACCGGCAACCATAAGAAAACTGACCGCCTTCGTATGGCCCGTGCCGATAATGATATCGGCAAACATCATATGCAAAATTCTGAAAACCAATCCGTAATACCAAATCTCCATATACTGCTGCGTCAGTACAAGTACCTCCCCTGTTGCACCCAAGCGCATGAAAAGCGGTTTGATCGTTAAAAACCCGGCCACCATCAGGCACAAGGCTATGCTCGAAGATAAAAAAACCGCATGCGTCGTAATTCTCGCAGCGGTATTCTGTTTCCCCTTACCTAAGGCATGCGCAACCACCGTCATGGCTCCGGTCCCCAACCCGCGCATAATAAAACCAATAAGCATGACAACCGGGAACGTGAACGACATCGCCGCCAGGGCGTTAGTCCCAAGCCGCGACACAAACCAGGTATCGACCAAATTATACGCATTCATGGCAAATGTCCCGGCTAACATCGGAACAGCCATGCGTATAACTGTAGAAAAAACTCTATCTTTAACTAAAAGCGCCATACATTATTTAACTGCTAACCGGATGAAATAATTACTGGCCTGCCCCTATAAGTTTACCGGTTTTTAATAGAGACCAGCCATGTTTTCTATCCCAATGACTTCAAGTGCAGGATGCCTGTAATTTAACGAACTATGCGGTTATTGTATTATATTCCGTCTTCCAGCGATCCGCAACCACTTTTGCCAACCCATAACGTAACGCAGGATTGTCACGATCGCGCCGCCTAACCCTATAATAAAAAACCTCAACATAAACTGATCCCTCCTCTCTTTTCGCAGGAGTTGTCAGCCTGTTGAGGCGGTTATTGGCAAACATCATCGCCAGTGTAAAGATATTTTATCGGATAAAACAAGTTTTTTTAAGCGAAATCATGCCGCCTTCAACCAGTCTTTTATCTTGGCTTCTATTTGCTCCCTGACTTCTTTGGTCCTGCTCAACTTCTCATCATATGTTCCTGTAAAATTTGACGGATCCGGAACCGGACGGTGCTTTAAAACCAACCGTTTGCCCCGCCAAACGCTATCTTTTCCTGCCCTGAACGAATTATTCGAAGGAAAAAAAACCGGAAAAATTTTTAGGGGGAGGAAATTAATCCAGTAATTTCTGAGACAAACGATGCAACCCTGGATTGGCTAAAGCCAAAACCTTTTTCTTTACCGCTCTTGAAAAATATTCTTTCCCGGTTTTAGTTAATTTCTCCCGTTTAAGATTCTTTAGGAATAGCTTATGCTTAGCACATAGCACCTAGCACCTTGCTCAAATACGCCGCTACCCTCTGCAGAAAAACTTTCTTCTCCGCATTCGTCTCTTTAGACAACTGCGTTTCGACCGCAGCAGCCATATTCTGAACAGCTTGCGCATATTCGGACTTTTGTTCCGGCTTCACGGTATTTTCAGTTGCCGTATGCCCGCCCGACGCGCGGATAGTTATGTCTCCGGTAATAAGGTCCATCGTGGACGATCCGCCTCCTGAAGGAGAACTGATCGAGCTTACCAGCGCATTATTCCTGACTTCCGTATTACTGCTCGCTATCACCGCGCCGTTATCAAGCTTATCTTCAGTCGTAACGCTGCCCGCGCCGATCTTCCCCCAGTAATAGTTCATGCCGAACCTCAATGCCACACTTTTTTTTCGTGAACTGGCTGCCCGCGCCACCTCCGACACCCGTATGAACCCGCCATATCCCTCTTTTGCAACCACGCGATTTGCACGATACTCGATTCCAGCGGCTTGAGCATAAGCGGAATGCAGAAACAACGCAATAACCAGTAGTGACAAAAACAATTTCACTTTTTTCACAAATTCCTCCTTTGTTACGTGAATACACATATCTTCAGTCCACCGGCATGTGTATTCTTTTTAATTGTTACGATCTCTTATTTCCTATTGAACTCTATCGGCCTCGTGTTTGAAATTATTGCGCCGGAAGAAAGATTCCCCGGACGCCTATTCCCGGTTTTCAAAGCCGGGTATTTTTGTATTCGCGCACAAACATAAAAAAAGCCACGGCTATATTTCCGGTTTCAATCCGGAAATATCCGTGGCGAATACAAGTATAGCGTAACTAACTTAACAAATCAAGGATACTTTTCACTATTTATGCAAGCGTTTTCTTTTTAAATACCTAACCCGTACGGTATATCTCACGCTTACAATATAATCTGGGGTCGCGTCTTTACAGTTGACACAGCCTTCTTCTCAACAGTAAAGAGTAAAGACGCGACCCCCTTTATTCCGTCTTCCAGCGATCCGCAACCACTTTTGCCTGGCCATAGCGTAACGCAGGATTGTCCCGATCGCGCCGCCTAACCCTATAATAAAAAACCTCAACATAAACTGATCCCTCCTCTCTTTTCGCAGGAGTTGTCAGCCTGTTGAGGCGGTTATTGGCAAACCCCAATCTTAAACCAATTTTGTGCTCGTAAACGAATCTTCACCATACCGGCACAGAGCACAACCCGGCCGGTGAGATATTTCTCAAAAAACTTAGTTTTCGTTCCCCAGGAATAACGTGTTCCATCCGCACTCCTTAAAATAACCACAGGACATAAATCCCTGTGTAATACAACCCGACGACAATAAAAATAACTCCGGTAATTCTGCGAGTGTAAAACTCCAGCTTCGTGACCTTGTTGAACCAATGACTCATTGAGGTAACGCCCAAGGCAATTGCCAGCGCAAATCCCAATACCGGAAGCCCGGTCCCTATTCCATAAATAAACGGCAAAAACGCCCATGCTTTGCTATTAAGCGCCAAAGGAATAAGACTGCCGAAGAATAACGCCGCTGAAACCGGGCAAAACGCCAAAGCGAATATCAATCCCAAAAAAAAAGCTCCCAGAGCACCGGACTCAACGAGCTTATTGTGATGCTTTTGAGATAACGATATCCCGGGCAACTTCAAAGTAATGACTTCAAGTAGAAATAACCCTGTAATTATCAGTAGAGGCCCCAAGGCCTTAACCATATATTTCTGCAAAAATTGCGCGACTTGCGGAACGCTTAAAAACGAACTAATAATGATCCAGCCAAGCGCCGCGTACGCAACCATTCTGCCAAGCGTATAGGCAAGCCCTGACAAAAATACCATTAACGGATGCACGATCTTTTTTGAAAGAAATGATACAGCCGCGATGTTTGTCGCCAAAGGACAAGGACTGATTGACGTCAATATTCCCAGCCACAGCGCAGAGCCTAAAACGATTAATAACTCCATCATTGGGTATCCTTCATAAGAGCATTAACCTCGTCCGTCACATACTCAATGAATTTCTGCTTATTACGGGCAAGGTCCCAAATCTTATCAAGATTTTTTGATTTAATTTCCT
>JAQTZX010000085.1 GCA_028687525.1 Candidatus Omnitrophota bacterium | reverse complement strand
ATTAATATCCTTCATTACTTTAGCTATATTCACCACCTGCATTTTACCTTCCTGTACCTCCCGCGCATTTATCTGGATTGCGTCTATCGCTTTAGCCGATTCGGCCTGGATCGATTTTATAATCCCGCCGATCCTGCGCACCGCTCCACTTGAGGCTTCGGCCAGTTTACGGACTTCCTCCGCGACCACCGCAAATCCTCTGCCGGCCTCTCCGGCCCGCGCCGCTTCTATTGCAGCGTTCAACGCGAGCAGATTGGTCTGATCGGCTATGGTAGTTATGGTCTGGGTTATCTGGCCTATCTGCAGCGACATCTGCCCGAGCCCCTGAATAACTTTAGTGGTATCCTGAACGGAAGCCGTCAAAAACCCTATCTTTCTCACCGCGCCTTCGGCGGAAACATAAGCTTCCTCGGCTTGAGCGGTCGTCTGGTTTACGGCCAGGCTGGCGGTCTGGGCATTATCAATCACCTGCTTGAGACTCATCGCCGAATTCTCCATGACCTTAAAGATATCATCGATGTATTGCGACTGGGCAGCCGCGCCCCTGCTTACCTGCAGAATAACTTTCGATATCTCCTGAGCGGAAACGTTCATTTCCTGGGAAGTGGCGGACATTTCTTCGGAAGAACCGGCGGCCTTGTCCGAGACCATCCTGATCTCGGTGATCATAACACGCAGAGTGTCTAAGTATTGGTTAAACAAATCCGCGAGCATACCAAGCTCATCGGAACTGGCAATGTTTATCTTATTGGTCAGGTCGGCTTCATTCTTCACCAGGTTCTGCAGCATCGCGATAAACTGCCTGATGGGATACGTAAACTGCCGGGAAAACCAGAATGCTATCGCCATGGTAATCAGTACCACTCCCGCCGTTATAGCCAGTACCGCTAATAAAAGCTTCCGCGGCTCTATCATAAACGAAGATTCCGGCACGGATAGGCCCATGATCCATTCACGTTGAGGATACGGGGCGTAAAAAACGTAATACGGAAGGCCGCTGTCCTCGTAAACCGCGAAATCAGCCTGCCGGGATCCGATCATTTCACTGATCACCCGTTTGAATGAAATGTTGGAAATAGTGCCGATATTATCCTTCAATATCCTGTCTTCCAAAGTATGAAAAATAATTTTCCCCTCTTTGTTCACCGCGAATGACTGCGCCCCGCTTAAACGAAGAGCCCTGAATACCGAGGAAATCTTCATATCCATGGCGATAACTCCCTGGAATTTACCCGCCGCATTCATTACCGATGAAGCAATGGTCATAACGGGGATATTAAAATCATCCGACATATAAACATCGGAGATGACCGTCTCCCCCTGTTTAGCCCGGTCGAACCATAAACTTTCCTCCCCTTCGATCTTCCGGAGAGCGGTTTTCCCCGCTGTCCCGGCAAACTGAATCCCGTTCGAATCCAGGAAACGTATCTGCGCGATGTATTCCCTGCCGGATATATATCGTTTCTGCTCATTAACCGCGTCCGCCGGGTCCCGGCCGGAATCATACATCATAAAAACGGCGCTCCCGGAACGAACTATTTCGCTTATATCCCGCTGGTAAAGCATAAAATGACCGTCGATCTGTTCGATGGACTTTTCAACCAGCCGCTCATTCTGACGGATAGCCTGCTGAATAAGCGCCTGTGAGGCGCTCCGGTAGGAAAAAAAACCGACGAATAACAGCGGCGGGACAGTAAGGACCAAAAACGCCAGCAGGAGTTTCGCTCTTATGGAAAAAAATCCTTTCTTCGCCATCAATATCCCACTCCTTTCATAAAACTAAATCTCAAAGTCAAGGTCTTTCTCGGACATAGTGGAGCCCCACGGACAAAGCCCGCGGCACCATTTGTTTTCCGCCCCCGGGGCGGGAAGACCATGAGCAAAAGCCTGCGGCTGAAGCCGCGGCCTGCGTCGAATGGTCAGGATACATTATACGGACAACAAGAAAAAGACAACGGAGATATCTTCAGATTCTCCCTGATCAAAACGCAGGTAAACGATTTTCCGGAAATAGTCTTCTGCAACCCCAGGCGGGTATTATACACTTTACAGAAATATCTGTTGTCCGCGGCTTTTTCAAGATTAATGCACGGATCGCCGTCATACGCACCACAACAAGCCCCACAGCGCCTGCAACGGGATTCGTATTCTTCCGCGCTCTCTTGTTGTTTTCGCTGATATACCAATTCATCCATCGGTTGCCGCCTCACGGTTGTCTTATCGTATGCGCTATATTGTAGCGCGTTTTTACGAATACGCCAATAAAAAGATAAATAATATGGTACCGGGTACAGCCCTAAAGCGGTACCGGGTACAGCCCCAAAGCGGTACCGGGTACAGCCCCAAAGCGGTACCGGGTACCGGCTCAAAGCGGTACCTGTCCCCCGAGATTAGCCGGGTTCCGGATAGGAACCACCAGTTAATAAATCAATTGCACAGTGCGCCACAGCCAGCCCGAACATACCGGTAACAGTGGACAGGCTTCCCAATTTTCTTCTTTTACGCCCGCGCTCATATTCACGCTCGGGAAGCGTCATTCCCTTCTCTGAAACCGAGGCCTTCTGCTTCTGTCCGGAATATACGCAAAAAATACCGTATTCTATGCCTTTTTTGCGCAGTTTTTTGCGGATCCTGCTCGCCAAAGGACACCCCTTGATATCAAACAAATCCCCTGTTTTCATGGAAAAAGGATCCGTGCGCATTGCCGCTCCCATACAAGAGATCAAAGGTATTTTTCTGCTGTAGCAGGTAAACAAAACCTGTGTTTTTGGATTTAAAGAATCTATGGCATCGATCACAACATCCGGGTTATTATCTAATATCCGGTCCAGGGTTGCCTCGCCGGCAAATATTTCCAGCGCTTCCACCCTGCATTCCGGATTAATATCCCGGACGCGCTCCAGGGCTATTTCCGTTTTTTTTCTTCCTACGGTAGAAGTAAAAGCATATAAATGCCGGTTTATATTCGTAGCCTTTATATCGTCAAAATCAACCAGGCGCAAGGCCCCTATCCCGCTGCGCGCCAGCCCCTCTACGCAATAGCTTCCTACCGCGCCCAGGCCGATGACGGTCACCGTGCTTTCACGCAGTTTTTTAAGTTTCTCTTTCCCCAATAACAGTTCAGTACATAAAAACCGTTCCATTATTCCAAATCACCTCTTTCAAACGTCCCACTTCCATTCCTCTCATTTCAGCGGCTGCCTCGTACAATTCACGCAGATACGAAAAATAAAGCTCCTGCCCGGGGTCTTTCTCACCTGTAGCCAGATAAGGAAAATCCGTCTCCAGGAACAAACGGTCAATCGGCACCAGTGTAAAAATCCGGCGTTTATTCTCGGAGACATTCTTCAGAATACGGAATGAAAAATAAGCCCCCATCCCGGCCAGCGCGCGAAGATCTTCCTGTGTCCCGGAAAAAGCATGGATCATAAAACGACTGCCCTTGAGGTCCCGGGAACGCAATGCCTCGATCAGCACATCCCATGCCCGCACGCAGTGCACCGCGAATGGTTTGCGCAAAGAACAGGCGATATCAAGCTGACGGACGAATATTTCTGTCTGCCGGTCGAAAAACGCTCCGTTGTGGATCTTATCGAGGCCGATCTCCCCGACACCCCCTCCGTTTGCAGAACAAAATCCGCGAAGGTCTTCCTCATATCCTTCTTCAACTTTTTCCGCATGCCAGGGATGCACGCCGAAAAAAGGCACAATCCTTTTATCCCTGTCAGCCATCTCTTTAACCGTCTGCCAGTCATCCGGCGAAGCGGCATTACAAAAAAACCTCCCCACTCCTTTGTCCGCGGCGCCGGATAAAAGAGACCGGGTAACATCTTCCTTCAGATCCTGTAAATGGATATGCGCGTCCAGGAACATAATCAAAAATAATCTTCGGCGTTATCCTGCGGGTCAAACCCGAGTTTCTTTCGGGTTTCCGTCAAGTCAAAAACGGCGTTGGTGTTATTACTCACCGTGAAAGCGGCCATAAAATCGGTTTCGATTTCCAGTGCCCTGGTAAACGCCTGAACCAGATCACGTTTACTGCAGAAAACAGCGCGCATATACGATCCTCCGTATATGGAAGGATCATCCTGTGGAACAGTCCAGCCTATGCGCAATGCCACAAACTGTATCCCGTGATACGCCAGGTGGCGGCCGGCCATTTCCCCGAATACCTTTGATTCCCCGTACAGCGAAAGCGGTGTAGGGGGCATATCCAGAGTGATCAAATGCTTCTGTGTCCCCTGCAAAATCTCTCCGATAGCTCCTTCATGATAAAAATTAGAACTGGCATAAACGATCTTTCTTACACCGGCCTTGCGCGCCTCTTCAAAAGCAAAACTGGCGGCCAGAAAATTATTACGCATGGTCAAAGTACGCGGGGCGTTCGGCCGCGGGTCGCCGGCTAAATGGATGAGCGCGTCCAAACCGTTAAAAACCCCTCCCACTTGTTTCGAATCGGCGAAATCAACCTTGATAAATTTACCTTCCGGATGATCGATCTCTTTCATATCGAATACCGTAAGCTCATAAGTCCCGCCCAATCCTTTTCGCAGCGTGGTCCCGACATTACCGCCGGCGCCCGTAATCCCCACCTTCAAAATCTTAGCGTCTGGTTTAGCCATTAAACACTCCTTTCCCGGGGACAGGTACCGATTTAAACCGGTACCAGGTACCGATTATTTCACTGTCCGGGCTTGTTCGAACTTATCGAAGGATTTTTTTAATACATCTTCCATGTCCATAGACAAAAACAAACCGGTAATCTGGGTATTCGTAAAAGCGTTCAAAAAAGCGTCGTTTTTACAAACCATATTCAGCCTGGCGGACTGATTCTGGCTGGTAACGGTAATATCATCCTTAAACTTCGAAATAATGCCATCCACCTTATCTTTTTCTCCCTTATGCAGAAAAAAAAGATTTAAATAGAACCTGGAGGCGATCTCATGAAGATCCATGAGAGGATTTATCCCATAAAAATATTTCCAGTATATTTTGCCTGTTTCACAGAAATAAACCAGGCTCAATATGGAAACAAACTCCAAAGCCTTCTGCATGGTAGTTGCCGATACATGCAAAATGTCTTTCTCCCGTTTAAAGACCGCGGTCACTTCATCGCAAGAAACATATTTGTCCACGATATCAAGGAAGGGCATAGTCGGCCTGATAGCATAACACATCCCCTGCTGTTCACGTAAAGGACATATCGAACACTTCCGAAATTCAGCGGCTTTTTTTACATGTTCGGGAATTCGCGCGGGATCCCTCCAGAACACATCCACGGTTTGTTCTATATTCACCCTGGTAAGGCCCAGTTTCCCGCCGTCAGGAAAAATCAAATAAAGTCCTTTTTCCTCAAAATCATCGAAGTTTATCTGTATTTCCTTTTTCACACTCCCCCCCCTTCTTCACTTTATACAACACCGCCGCCCAGCCGTTTTTCTTAATCACCCCGGCACACCGCAAACCGGGGGTATCGAACTTTTCCCGGAACCGCGAATAATTCTCAAGCGAAATCCCGGACACCGCCAAATATTTCCCCGGACGCACGCAGGCCAGAAGTCTTGACCTCATCCTGATAAGATCATCGGTAAACAAATTAGCGGCCACAAAATCGAACTGCGCCTTAAGCGAAAAACGATTAAAATCCGCCGCCTTCACGTATTCGGGAGAACAAGCGTTATTCTTAAAATTCCTTTTTGCCGTTCTTACCGCTTCTTCCTTTATATCAATGCCGGTTATCTTCCGCACCCCGTAATGCCGGGCGACCAGCGCCAATATCCCCGTCCCCGTACCGATATCAAGAAAATCGGCGATCCTTCCCCTTTTGCTCCTGATAAATTCCGCCATAAAACGCGTAGTCGGATGCATCCCCGTTCCGAACACCGTATCGGTATCGATAAATATGGCCGGGGTACCTTTCTTTTTCCAGGAACGTTTCATCCACAGAGGTACCACGTATAAATCCGCGGTAACGGGGAACGGCTTAAAATCCTCTTTCCATCGCGTCTGCCAATCCCGGGTTTCAATCGGAATAAAAGAAACCGTGACCCCCTGAAGGCCGAGCCCGGCGGCCTTCCGCCTCAATAATTGGGCTTGTGGCCTGGAATCCGTGTAAAAAGAAAGCCGCACGCGCGCGTCCTGTTCCGCTTCCACAATCTCCCCTTCCGGAATCCCGCAACCCGTCAAAACACAGCGCAATAATTCCGCTTGCCCGGAGACTCCTTTGGAAAATTCCAGGCGAAGCTCATAGGTTTTCTTTCCCTTTCCGCAAACCATGCAGTTATTGTATCTTAAATTAAAATCCTCTGCAATGTAAAAAAAACCGGGTTTTATCCCCCATAGTGTAAAATATTTTGTACGCTTTTAGGATAAAAGTTCTTTGAAAAGTAATAAAAAAGGCATACCTTAATGGTTGTTACGACCAAGTAAAAACCATTAACCGGGCCAGAAGCCCAGGAGGTA
>JAQTZX010000084.1 GCA_028687525.1 Candidatus Omnitrophota bacterium | reverse complement strand
ACGATGCTGGCATCCGTTTGGAATGCTTCCGGGTTGACTACCATACTTACCGCGGCGCTTAAGGAGGCCATCCGCCGGGATGAGCGTAGGCTCGGTCTTTTTATCTGCGGCGGAAAGGGTAAGACTTCCCGCAAGACACCGGATGAAATCAGGAACTGGGGGCAGGTTCTTAGCCTTCCCGGGCCGGGGGTGGAAAAGCTGGTGTATAATTCCAGGATGGCGGCCAAGGTGGACAGTTCGCTTATCCAGGACGGGTTTCAGATTTATCACCATAGTTTCTTCTTTTCGCGTAACGGCGCTTGGGCTGTGGTTCAGCAGGGGATGAATACGGGGAATCTGACCGCGCGCCGCTATCACTGGTTTTCCAAAAAGATCACCGATCTGGTGTGCGAGCCGCATTCCGGGATCATCAGCCAGGTCAGGGGCAATGTCCTTGATCTTTCCGCCCGCGCAAGCCAGCCTACCCGGGATATCAGCGTGGAATTGGTGCGGGGAGGGTTCCAGGGGTTATCCAGGGATATTTCGATATTGAGAAAACACTCTTCGCCGCTTTCTCAGATGGTCTCTCTGAAATCAGGAGAAGAGCAGCTCACCTTTTTGAATCTTGAGGACCGGGAGTTTCACCGGCATCCCGTGTTACAGGAGGATTTCGGTCCGGATAAGAAAAGCCGCTACTTGGATAAAATCTTGACCAAGGTCTGCGATATCAAGCCTAAAAATTACGAACAGTTATTGTCCCTGGAAGGGGTGGGGCCGAAGACGATGCGGGCATTGAGTTTGGTATCGGAGGTTATTTACGGCGCGAAACCCTCTTATGAAGACCCCGCGCGCTATTCTTTCGCGCACGGAGGAAAGGACGGGACGCCGTACGAGGTTGACCGGAAAACCTACGATGCGACCATACAGTTTTTTACCCGCCTGGTGCAGAAAATGAAAGTTTCCCCCTTCGAGAAGAACAAAATCCTTACGCGGCTTGGGAGATAGAAGAGGGGAAAATTTAAAACTCCGAAAAAATAGAACCCTTTTTGTCCCCCCGTTCATTATGTTATTTATGTTTGACAAATAACATAAATATGTTATTCTTATATTATGAATTATCAGCGACAACTTGATTTAGATAATTTTTCGGGATCTTTATTTTTATTCGGCCCGCGTATGACAGGAAAAACTTTTTTATTGCGCAGGCTGCATTCAGCGTTATTTATTGATTTGCTGGATCCTGAGATGGAACTTTTATTCCTACGCTCTCCGGTTATATTCTGGGAGAAATTGCGGGTTTTGCGTAAGAACGATCTGGTGATTGTGGATGAGGTCCAGCGGGTTCCGCCGCTTTTGGATTATGTGCAGAAGGGGATCGAAGAGATCGGTTTAAGATTTATTCTTTCCGGTTCAAGCGCTCGTAAATTGCGGCGCGGCGGCGCTAATCTTTTAGGCGGAAGGGCGCTTGATTTACGGCTTTACCCGTTGACCAATATTGAGGTCGGCAAGGGTTTTGAATTGGACATGGCTTTATCGTATGGAACATTGCCTCGAGTGGTAACGACTTTCCTGGAGGGAAAAGTTGATGATGTCCGGCGGCAGTTAAAGGCTTATGGCATGATTTACGTCAAGGAGGAAGTACAAGCTGAAGCGTTGACTCGTAATGTAAGCGCGTTTCAGAGATTCCTGAGTGTGGCGGCTCAAATGAACGCGGAGACAATTGAATTCGCTTCCGTGGCGCGCGATTCCTCGGTACCTATGAGTACGGTCAAAGAATATTTTTCGATTCTTGAGGATACTCTTTTAGGGGATTTTTTGTGGCCGTGGGACAGGAGCGAGCGCAAGAAGGCGCGGCCAAAGTTTTATTTCTTTGACTGCGGCGTGGTTCGGGCATTGCAGAATCGGTTGGTTGATCCTCCTACGCCGCAAGAAAAGGGCTTCCTGTTTGAAACCTTTTTTTATAATGAGTTAAAGCGCTTGCGGGATTATCGGGAAGAACCTTATGAACTTTCTTTTTGGCGGGAGGGGAAGCATGAAATTGATATTTTTGTGACCGGCTCTCGCGGGCCGATTATGGCGTTTGAGTGTAAGACGTCGGCAGACACGATATCCGACGCCACGTATACAGCTTTTCGTAAACGGTTCCCCCGGGTGCCGTTATTTGTGGTGTCTTTAAAAGATGCGCATCCTCGTAAACTTGATAATGGCGTTGTTGTCTTGCCCTGGCGTCAAGCCTTAGATACTTTTCTTGAGTGAAAAAAGGGGACGGTTCTATTTTTTTCAGTTTTTAAAACAGTACCGATAAAAAATAGAACCGTCCCCTTTTTTCTTTACTCCCTTCAAAAAGTAACTATAATAAACTTATGAGAATTAAAGTTTGTTATCATCATACCGATTCTACCGGCGTCGTTTATTATTCGCACTATCTGGCTTTTCTGGAGGAGGCGCGCACGGAATTCCTGGAGGGGATGGGGATGCGCATTCCCGAGCTGGCAAAACAGGGGATTTATTTTGTGGTCGGCAAACAGGTCCTTGACTGTGAGGCTCCCGGACGCTATGGCGATGTCCTGGATGTGCGCAGCTGGGTCTCATCCGGTTCTCCGGTACGCCTGAATTTTGAAGCGGAGATACGGAACCAGGATAATCTGCTTTTGGCCAAGGGAATGACCGTGCTGGTGTGTGTGGACGAACAATTCAAGCCGAAAGCCATGCCGGAGAATTTTCGCGCGCGCATGACGGCGGGAAAGGAAGCGCGTGCTTAATCATTGCCAGATCGAGAAATTGATTCGTGAGCAGGGGTTGATTACCGGTTACCTGGATTTGGGAACCCAGCTTACTCCGAACGGGTTTGATCTTACCGCAGGGAGTATCTTTGAGTTTGAGTCCGGCGGGGCTGTTGATTTTTCCAACAAGGAACGCGTATTGCCCGATGTACGCGAGCTTATGCCGCAGAAAACCGGTCCTCAAGATAAGTACGGGTGGTGGCAGTTGAAAAAAGGTGCTTATAAAATTAAAACTAACGAGACTGTTAAACTGCCTAATTCCCTGATCGGGATCGCTTTTCCCCGGAGTACCCTTTTGAGGATGGGAGCGTATACCCAGACCGGGGTTTGGGATGCCGGATTCCAGGGAAAAAGCGAGTTCATTCTTTTGGTGGAGAATCCCCTGGGAATAAGAGTTAAGCAGAACGCGCGCATTGTGCAGTTGCTTTTTATGGGGATGGATGAGGCTGTGCGTGGGTATGAGGGGATGTATCAGGATTCAAAGTGAGAGAAGGGGCGGTACAAGTATGGTGTCATGGAAAAAGCGCGCGGTTATTACTCTGGTTTTTTTTGTTTTCGGCGTGAACTCGAACGCGGATATCATTCATTTGAGGAACGGCCGCACTATCGAGGGATTGGTTGAGGAGGAAGATGATCAGTGCGTGGAGGTTAATGTCGGGTTCGGTATCGTGAAATTGCGCTGGAGCGAGATCGACCGCGTGGATAAGTCTCTCCCTGAAGATGCGCTGGCTTTGCGTGAAAAGTGGAAGAGAAAGAAATTGCGCAATGAAGAGGAGCGGAAAAGCCGGGATGATAGAGAGTCTGTTTCTGTCAATGTTGTCAGGCAGAAGGGGCATATCGTCGTTACCGCGCTCCTTGATAAAAAGGTGACTGCGGTCCTGCTTATGGATACCGGGGCTACGTATGTATCCCTGTCGGAAAAGATATGGAAGAAGTTAAAAAAAACGGAATCCGGCTATGAAGGGGATTCCGTGGAGCTTATCCTGGCCGACGGCAAGAAAGTTGCCGGTAAATTAGGGCGGCTTTCCAGTTTAACGGTACAGGGGGTTGAGGCCCGGGATGTGGATGTGGTGATCATTCCCGAAGATAACGGGCAGGGGAATGTGGTTGACGGTTTGCTGGGGATGTCTTTTTTGAACCGGTTTAATTTCAAGGTCGACCAGAATAAAGGGATCCTTTTATTGGAAAAGCTCAAATGAACCGTAACGAAAGGAGGATGTAAGGCATGTTGAATAATATACACTGGCTGGGGCACGCCGGGTTTTTTATCGAATGCCCTAAAAAAAAGAATGTCTTTATAGATCCTTATAAGATAAAAAATAATCTTCCCAAGGCGGATATTATTCTTGTAACGCACGCCCACGCCAATCATTGTTCTCCGGCTGATATAAAGAAGATCATAAAAGACGGTACGGTCATTATCGGCCCGGCGCAGATCGTGCTTGACCTGCCGTATCCGGTCAAGGTGGTCGGCCCCGGCGAACGCCTGGCCGTGAACGGCCTGGATATTCAGGCGGTCTATGCGTATAATCCGCTTAAGAGGTATCATCCCCGGGAAGAAGGAAATCTGGGTTTTGTGATAACTGTGGAGAAGGTCAGGATCTATCATGCCGGGGATACGGATTTTATACCCGAGATGAAAAAGATAAAGGCCGATATCGCGATCGTCCCTATCGGCGGGATATATACTATGGACGCGCATGAAGCTGCGGAGGCGGTGAATACCATGCACCCGGCGGTGGCCATTCCCATGCATTTTGTCAATCCCGATCGGGAAGAGCAGGACCTCCGGGAATTTCAGTCTTTGTGCAAGAGCGAAGTGCGCGTGCTGGAAAGGGAAGCATGAAATCATATACCCGCGAGCTGTGGTTTGAGACCAAAAACCGCCAGGAGTTTATCAATATCACCCCGCAGGTTGAGGACGCGGTGAGAAATAGCGGGGTGAAGGAGGGGCTCTGCCTGGTGAACGCCATGCATATAACCGCCAGTGTTTTCATCAATGACGACGAAGGCGGCCTGCATCGGGATTTCAGCCGGTGGCTGGAGAAACTTGCCCCTTATGGGAAAGACCAATATCAGCATAATCTCGGCGGCGAGGATAACGGGGATGCCCATTTGAAAAGGACGGTGATGGGCAGGGAAGTTGTGGTCGCTATTACCGGGGGCAAGCTTCATTTCGGGCCGTGGGAACAGGTTTTTTACGGCGAGTTCGACGGTAAACGGAGGAAGCGGGTGCTGGTGAAGGTTATCGGGGAGTGAGGGGAACAAGGTTAATGGAGGTTAAAGTTGGTTAAAGATAATACATGGGTAGAGATTGTTGGTTAATGATGGTTAACTTAACCTTACATTAGCCACGACGAAGTATTCATGAAGATTAATAATACCGAGATCAAAATTATAAAAGGTGATATTACTGATGTTGCCGCTGAGGCGATCGTGAATCCGGCTCACTATACTCTGCGCATGGAGTCCGGTTTGGCCAAAGTGTTCAAGGATAAGGGCGGGGAAGTTATCGAGACGGAAGCGGTGTCCAAAGGGCCGCTTAAGCCGGGGAATGTGGTTTTTACCACGGCGGGAAAACTTTCCGCGCGGTATGTTATCCATGCCGTAACCATGGGGGAGAATAACAAGGTTGATGAACATGCCGTACGTTTCGCCTGCCGGAATGCTTTGCATACGGCGGATGAATTGGGAGTTGATTCCGTCGCTTTCCCGGCATTAGGGTATGGGAAAGAGATATTCCCGGCAAAGGCTTCCGCCAAGATAATGGCGCAGGAGATACTTAGGTTTGCCCGGGACGGCCAGCCGCGGATCAGAGAGATTGTTCTTTGCCTGTTCGATAAAGAAACCTTTGATGTATTCGACCGGAATATTTCCGGTTATCTGGATTATATTATTAATAAATTGAAGAGTCCGTTTTTGACCGTGGATGCCATAATCGAAATCTCCGGAGGCCTGGTGTTGATCGAGCGGAGCAATCCGCCGTTCGGGTTTGCTTTGCCCGGAGGTTTCGTCGATTACGGGGAAAGCCTGGAAGAGGCGGTTATCCGGGAGGCTAAAGAGGAGACCGGCCTGGACCTTTTGGAATTGAAACAGTTCCATACTTATTCCGATCCGGAGCGCGACCCGCGTTTTCACACCGTTACCACGGTGTTTACAGCCCGGGCACAGGGCAGGCCGCAGGCCGGAGATGATGCCGCTTCCGTAAAAGTAGTGCCTTGGGAAGAAGCAGAATGTCTTGAATTTGCTTTTAACCACAAGGATGTTCTTGCTGATTATCTTCGTTTCAGGGAAGGTAAGGACCCGTTTTAAAGCTCACGCAGCTGCCGTTCCGCGTCCACCACGCCGCGGTTGATCATACGGATGGTTTCCCGCAGTTTATCGGTAAGTATCACGGAATATCCCATGGCTTCATGTACTTCCCGCAGTGTCTGCACGCACATCCTGAAATAGCGTACTATTTCTCCTTCGTCGGTATCCGTGTAACGCATGATTTTCGAGAAATCCGTGCCTTGCAGCCAGTATTCCATGGCCTGCGATAAGTGGAAATAAGCCTGTTTGCTGAAAGGGTATATTTTATATCTCGATTCTTTGTGTTTTAGGGTATCGTATACTTCTTCGCAGGCGCGTTTGATGGCGCGCGCCCTCTTGGAAAGAATGGGGGATGCCTGGTTCCTGCGCGGTTCAAAAACCACTGCCGCGGCCAGTATCCCC
>JAQTZX010000083.1 GCA_028687525.1 Candidatus Omnitrophota bacterium | reverse complement strand
ACTTTGACCGCCTCAACAGGCATCCCGAACAGGTACATCGCTTCCAGCAGTTCGAAACCTTTATTCATCATGGTCGCGGAATCCACGGTTATTTTACTGCCCATTCTCCAGCGCGGATGCCGTAAAACCTGTTTCATCGTAACATACCTGAACTTGGCCCGGGGGAGCTCCCGCAGCGGTCCGCCCGAAGCGGTCAAAAATATATTTTTTACTTTATTCCCCTCTTCGCACCCTATACACTGCCAGAGAGCCGACTGTTCGCTGTCTACGGGGATAATACGCGCACCGTGGTCAGCCGCCGAACGCATCACCAAAGGACCCGCCATGACCAAAGATTCTTTATTGGCCAGGGCAACTGTTTTCTTATGCTCTACGGCGGTCAATAACGGCGCGAGCGCCTCTGCTCCGCTGATCGCCATCACTATCAGATCAACACATGGGTCAACGCATAATTCCAGCAGACCCTCTTTCCCGGCAAGCAAACGCGGCCCCGCGGCACTCCTGGATATCCCCTGTTTCCTCATCCCGGCAAGGCAAACCATTTTCGGTTTAAACTCGCCGATCTGTTTTTCCAGCGTTTTAGCGTTCGAATACGCGCTCAACCCGACGACCCGGAATGTCTCCGGATGCTGCCTGACCACATCCAAAGTGTTTTGCCCTATAGAGCCGGTCGAACCGAGTATGACGATATTCTTCATTGTTTAACAACGTTATGCAAAAATCCCGTTAGCACCGTTAATTCCATTATTATCGTTCAAGTCCCGGACGAAATTAACGGGACTAACTAACAGGGTGCTGAAAAGCCCTCTCAAGCAGATTGGGCCGGCCTGCCGGCTGGCAGGCTTTTTCATCAGACTGCTGACCGAACAGCACTCACATATCTATATATTAAGGACAATAGTGATATAGAAATAATACACCGGGGCGGTAAACAAAAGGCTGTCGATTATATCCAGGACCCCGCCCATTCCCGGAATAATGTCGGCGGAATCCTTTATCTGGCAGTCCCGTTTCATCAAGGATTCGGAAAGATCCCCTATCTGCCCCAGGACGCTTAAAAAAAACCCTATCCAGACCAGTTGAAGATATCCGAACGGCAGAAAAGCTTTGCACGCAACCGCCCCCGCGATACTAAAGAGCGAACTTCCCACTGCGCCTTCCACTGATTTTTTCGGGCTGATGCGCGGAATCAGGGGGGTTTTCCCGAAACGCGAACCGATCAAGAACCCGCCCACATCCCCCAATTTTGTCACGAGCAGCACACTGCTTAAAAAAGCGGTACCGTTCGGCAAATCCCTGATCTTTATCAGAAAGCTAAACAACCAGGCCACATAGAGTATCCCGAAAATAGTGGTAGAAATACCCACTATAACACCGGTATGTTCCCTGCGTTTCAACTGCATGATAATGAGAAAAAGCAGGACCAGCACCACAAAAAACAATTCCCATTTCTTGGTCGGTTCGAAATGCCACATTATGGAAAGCGGAATGAGAGTGCCGATGGCAATACCGAAATATTTATATAAACGGATACCTTTATGTTCCAGCATCCCGAAAAACTCTATGAGTCCCACCACCGTAAAAGCCAGTACCAACAGGTCAAATACGCGCTCCTGGAACACCGCGACGATAACTACGGCCATAAGGAATAGGGAACTGAATATTCTTTTTGTCAACATGGGCACAATGACTCCCGTTTACGTTTTATACACGGCCGAAAACCGCGCCTTTCAGGGCGCGGATGAATAACGGCCGCTCGATATTCTGTTCTATGGAGCCCCACGGCTTAACAGCCGTGGTACCTTTTAATGCCCTTCGGGGCGGAATCCCCCGAAGCAGAACGATGAGATATTTCAAACGGTCTTCGTGCGAAATCCGCTCGTGCATTCCTCCACGGGTTGACACCCGTGGTTTCCTGCGAAGGGGGATGAAACCACGCTTTATCCCGGGAGTCTCATTTGGACGGCCGGATGCCGCCGAAACGCCGCTGCCTTTTCTGAAAATCCCGCAGCACCCGCGTCAAGTCCTCTTTCTTAAACTCCGGCCAGTATTTCCTGTAAAAATAAAATTCAGCGTATGAAAGCTGCCAGAGGAGAAAATTACTCAACCGCATTTCACCGCTGGTGCGTATCAGGATATCCGGATCGGGGAGAGACTCCGTATACAAATATCCCGAGAACATCCGTTCGTCAAGATCTTCGATCCTGATACTGCCTGCCATGACTGAAGCCGCAAAAAGCCGTGCCGCGTCCATAATTTCCTGGCGGGCACCGTAATTGACCGCCAGCACTAGGACAAGCCCTGTGTTACGCGCGGTTTTTTCTTCCAGCGCCCGCATTTTGGAAAGGATGTACCCGGATAAACGGTCGTTCCTGCCGATAAACCTGACCTTTATATTGCTCCCCGCCAGACGACCGGCCTGCCGCTCCAGGAAATTGTTAAAAAGCTTCATCAGGATAGACACTTCCGCTCCGGGCCTGGTCCAGTTCTCATTGGAAAAAGCGAACAGCGTCAACACCTTTATTCCCAGCTCATCCGCGGCCTTAATGACCTCTTCTGCCCGCTTGACTCCCTGCCGGTGGCCTTCGGCACGCAAAAGGCCGTGTTCCGCGGCCCATCGTCCGTTGCCGTCCATGATTATAGCGACATGCCGGGGAATAGTTTTCAGCTTCATACCATATATATGAATAAACACACCTGTGTTTACCCACCCCCACAATATGGAGCCCCATGCCTTTACCAGGCGTGGTACCCTGTAATACTTATCCGCCTGCGCTCTTTCATAGCTTCGGCGGGTTCGCCGTCACCCCTATCCAATGACATCCGCCGTAGCGAAGATTGCCCGCATTCATCCCCATTCTCTAAAGCTTCGGGGGATAGTTCCCCGGAGCTTGAAGGAAAAGGACATCCCCGGTTTTTCTGCGCGAAGGCGGATAAAAAGGCGCGAGGTTAAGCATCTCATCCTCATCCGCCTTAACCTAAACCCGCGTCATGATCTTACTGATGAGCCCGATAATCCAGCTCTGGGAATATATTATCCTTGTACTCGATATCAGTAAGCCACTCCATATCAAGGACATTAGACTTGACATCTTCATAGAGGCGTGTAAACCGAATGAGATGATCTTTTGTACGGCGGATTGCGTAACTGGTGTGCGTACCTGTTCCCATGATAAACGCCCAATCGGAACTCTGCGCCAGCAGTAATTCACGAAGCGCCTGATTCAAAGCCCTTTTTAACATACCATCTGCATGAGGAAAACTTCGGACCAGTTCGGTCATCCTGTCGGAAGCGATATGCAAATGACGGTATATCCAGTCATTCGAACCTTGCAGCCACATCTCGTTATATCCCTTCCATCCCCAACTGGACATGGAGGGAATAATAACCTGGTTGCGGGGATTTTCCGCGAGGTATTCGGACGGAGTTATCAACTCTATAGTATCCTGATCAAATGCCATCTTCCTGAACAGGAAATCAAGCCACATCGGCCCTTCATACCACCAATGGCCGTATAATTCCGTATCGTAGGGTGAAACGATGATCGGTTTTTTTTGCAGCAGGTCATATAGATACTCAACCTGTTTTTCCCGGTTAAACATGAAATTACCCGCGTGATCCGCCGCTCTCTCCCGCGCCCAGTCCGGCTCATACGGTTCTTTCTCATTTGACGTGCCGGTTATACGGTAGTATTTCACCCCGGTACTTATCCTGACCCCGTCGGGATGTATGTATGGTTTTATATAATCGAACTCCAGGTCAAAGCCTATATCGCGGTAAAACTCACGGTAATTATAATCACCCGGATACCCTTCAACCGAAGACCATACCTGCTTGGAAGATTCCAGGTCCCTGCCGAAACAGGCAACCCCTGTCCCCCTGCAGTATACCGGGGCGAAAACGCCGTACTTGGGACGGGGCGTGCCGTGCAGTACGCCGTGTGTATCAGTGAAAAAATACCGGATACCTGCCTCTTTCAGAAATTCGTCATGTCCGGGGGCGTAACCGCACTCGGGCAGCCAGATACCGCGCGGCTTCCTGCCGAAAACACTCTCGTAATGGCCGGACGCCACCCGTATCTGCGCCCGCACGGATTCTTTACAGGCATCCATGAGCGGAAAAAAACCGTGGGTCGCTCCGCAGGTGACGATCTCGATCTTACCCATATCCTGCAGATTCTTGAACGCGGTGACGATATTGCGTTTATACTTCTCAAATATCTCTCTTGCCCGGCAAAAATTATTCAGGTACATTATCGCCAGTCTCTGAAATTGAGGCTGCCATGCGGTCCGTTCTATTTCTTTGTGGGAAAGCTCTATCAGACTGTTGATATGCTTGAGATAGCGCTCCTGAAGAAGAGGATCACACAACATGGAAATAAGCGTGGGCGTCATTGACATGGTTATCCTGAAGTCGATCTTATCTTCCACCAGTTTCTCAAAAACGTTAAGAAGAGGCAGATACGTCTCGGTGATCGCTTCATACAGCCAATCTTCCTCCAGGAAATTATCGTGTTCAGGATGCCGGACATACGGCAAATGGCTATGCAGGACTAAACAGAGATATCCTTTTTTCATACCGCTCCTTTAGTAAATTCTTTTAACATTTTTTCTTCGCGTTTAGTATCACGGGTTACCGTAGGAGTAATGATACGCTCTTCAACCTGGTCGGCGGATACCGCCTTACAGGGTATAACCTGTTTTCCGTCGGGAAGCGCGAAACGCAGCGTGAATGTCCCGTCGGGCCTGAGTTTTATAGGCCTTCCCTGAATGGTCACTGCGGCATCCGGCTCGGTCGCCCCGTATACGATCAACTCACAGTCCAATACAAACCAGAACTTCCGGTCCTGCGGCAGGCGTTTTTTCACCGGGCTGGCCGCCGAAGTTATTCCGGGGGAGGCCAGGACGCCCGAAAACAAAGCCTGTTTCATCCGTTCCTGCCAGGCTTTTCCGACGGGAGAACTCTGTCCGAAACCGAATCCCATGCCGTAGAGCCGCCCGAACATTTCGTCGGGTATCATCCATTCTTCGTCGGTGATATGCGAGGGGCCGTCGGAAGGCGTATGCACGATATTGGAACGCAGGATGGTAAAAAAATCGCCGTTGGACAGCTTCAAACCGTAATCGACACACCAGGAACGATCAGGGCCGCCGGTATCTATATACCAGCTGGTAGAATCATGATGGACATCGATATCGAAATACCGGTTCGCGTTGCGGCCGTTAAAATTCACGTTTGTCACATCGTAAACCCGCAGGGTTTTCTTGGCGGAATGAAACGCGTCTTTTAAAGCCTGTTTCACGCGTTCGAGCGTTCCCATGGAAACTTCCCAGAACGAGTGCAGCCACCAGGGATCACGTACATTCAGAACCATTTTATCCTTACCATACGCTCCGGGTAATTCCTGCGGCATGGGCTTGGCCACTTTCATGGTCCCGGGATAAGAAAATTTAGCCCGCTCCACCGTTATCTCCTGAGTCCCGATAAATACCTTCTTGACAGCCGCCTCTGTTTTAACCGCGGATTTCTTGCCTCCCGTAACTCTCGAGGCACGGCGCCTGCGCGGTTCTGCGGCAGCCGCCTTTTTTTCTTTAATGATCTTTTTTATTCTATCCTTCACTCTGCGTAACACAGCCATTGCGCACCTCCTTAAAATAACCCCGGGGCGTATCCGCGGGGAAAAATATCCCTGCCTTCCGATCTATCGTCTACTGCCGGGCTTATCCGCCGACGCCTGAGGCGCTGACTCTTTGAGGCGTTTTTCCAATAATTCTTTTTCCCGGGAAATTTTCTTAAGCTCTTCTGTAAGTTTTTCGTTTGCCGTTCGCAATTCAACAGCCGTTTTTTCAGCGGAGACATGCAGGGCTTTTTCCGTTTCCAGCGATTTTAATGCGGCATCAAGTTTATCTTCGATGGACTTCCTCCCGTTGGTCAGTTCCTTCGCTTTCTGTTCCAGATCCCAACGCAAGGCTTTCTCCTCGAAAAAATCGGATTTTTGCTTCCGCGCGCCGATAAAGGTATTCAAAAACATCACGAATAAAAACACACATGCAACAGCTAAAACAACAACGATTATATTTTTGTTCCTCTCTTCCATACCGCCTCTGCCGCGCTCATTTCAGGTTTTCTGCGGGCTGTTCAGGAAGCTTATTATCCGCATCCTGCGGTATTTCTTTCCGCTCTTTGTTCAAAACAGGAAGAATCACTATTTCCACCCTGCGGTTTAATTGACTGCCTTCTTTCGTCCCGTTGGGAGCAACAGGCTGATATTCCCCGAATGCCGATACCGATAAACGGGCCGGTACTATGCCGCCTTTATCGATCAAATAATGCAATACTCCCAGGGCACGCGCGGCAGACAATTCCCAGTTGGATTTCCAGGATGAGTATTTGATGGGTTGATCATCGGTGTGGCCTTCGATACCGATATTTGAATCCGGTACGCCGCCCTTCAAAACTTCCGCTACCTTATCTAAAGCCATATACGCTTCCGGCCTCAATTTCGCATTGCCGGAATCGTATAATATA
>JAQTZX010000082.1 GCA_028687525.1 Candidatus Omnitrophota bacterium | reverse complement strand
GTGTTCAGCTTGAATTATGCCCAAGCGGATAAGCTGGGCGCGAAGATCAAAGAGTCTCTAACCAAAGGCACGGGTGAGATGAGCATGGATGAACGGACGAATAAGATAGTGGTAAAGGATTATCCCGAAAAAATAGATGAGATAGCCGCCCTGATCGATGCTTTCGACGAGAAAACCCCGCAGGTCCTTATCGATGCCCAGATCGTGGAAGTTAAACCTTCCGATAAATTCGAAATGGGAGTGGATTGGGATGTGTGGATAAAGAAAAACCTGCGTGTTTATTCTTCCATTCCCGTGGGAACTGCCAACCGCCTGTTTGTAAGTACCGTAAACGCTGTTTCCGAACAAGGAGATTACAAAGGGGTTATCGACATGCTAAGGACGATCGGCGAAACGAAAATCCTTTCCAGCCCGCGTATTATGGCGTTGAATAACCAGGATGCCAAGATACTGGTGGGGACCAAGGACGCCTATATCACTTCCACGACTTCGTTGTCGGGGGACAGTACGGTTACCTCCCAATCGGTTAATTTTGTGGACGTCGGGATCAAACTCTACGTTACTCCTACTATAAACCGGGATGGGTTCGTGACTATGAAGATAAAACCCGAGATAAGTTCGGCACAGCGTACCGACTTGACTTCGGAAGGCAAGATTACCCAGGTACCTATCGTGACCACATCGGAATCAGAAACAACGGTTATGGTTAAAGACGGGGTCACTATTCTGATCGGGGGGTTAAAAAAGGACCAGCGGGAAAAAAACGTCAAGAAGATCCCGGTGCTGGGCGATATTCCTTTGCTCGGTTTTTTGTTCAGGAGCACGTCCGATGAAGTCTCCAAGACCGAATTGGTTATTCTTTTGACTCCTCATCTTATCACGGGAGAGGCGTCCTTTATCTCTTTTTCGGATGTAAAGCCGGCGGACGGAGTAATCCTGGAAATGCATGACGGGCAGATCATTCCCCTGGATAATCCTGAAACAAAGGGAAAGAAATAAGAAAACCCGTTATTATCATCGCCGCGGCGTGAGGATGCGCGGCTTATATTCCCCGGTACTTTATCCGAAAAGATTTGATTTTAAATGTGCGTGAGGGTATAATGAAGCTCCGCGGGTTGATCCTTCGACAATGCTCAGGACAGGCGCCCGCGGTTTCCGGGGCGGAATACTGAACGGCGACTATATTCATCCGCGCCCTAAAGGACGCGGTTTTTAGCGCCGAAGCATAAGAAATTCAGCTACTATAACCTAAAAAGGCGGTTCATCATGGCGAATTACAAGAACAGCAGTAAGCTTAAAAAGAATAACAATATGTTTAATCGTTCGTCTCTGGGATGGATAATCCTGATTATTGTTTTTTACATGATGGTTTCGTTGAATCTCCCCTTAAGCGGTATCCCGAAAGAGATAACCTATGGGGAGTTCTACAAAATCCTTAAACAAGAACCGCAGAAGATCAAGTCTTTGGTCAAAATCGATACGCGGCTTGAGGGGGAATTTACCGATAATTCCCGTTTTAAATTGAACATTCCCGATAACGACCAGGGGCTTTTGAATATCATTCGGGAGAACGTGGGGACTTTCGAAGTCAAGCCTTTCAGTAATTTCTGGGTGGCGCTTCTTTTTAACCTCGGGCCGGTGCTTTTGATCATTCTTTTCTGGTGGTTCATGGTCTCCCGCGGCGAGCAGCTGGGGAACCGGATCATGACTTTCGGCAAGTCCCGTCCGAAGATACAGGATGATAAAGACAAGGAGCGGGTTACTTTCCTGGATGTGGCGGGAGTCGATGAAGCGAAAGAAGAGTTGAAGGAAGTCATCGAGTTTTTAAAAGACCCTAAAAAGTTCCAGCGGCTGGGGGGAAAAATACCGAAAGGGGTTTTGCTGGTCGGGCCTCCGGGATGCGGTAAGACCTTGATCGCGCGCGCGGTGGCCGGCGAGGCAGGAGTGCCTTTTTTCAATATCTCCGGTTCCGATTTCGTGGAGATGTTCGTGGGCGTGGGTGCGAGCAGGGTGCGTGATCTTTTTGAACAGGGGCGCAAAGCTTCGAAAATATCCGGCAAGGGCGCGATCATCTTTATCGACGAGATAGACGCGGTAGGCCGCCTGCGCTTTTCGGGTATCGGCGGAGGCCATGACGAACGGGAACAGACTCTGAACGCCCTGTTGGTGGAGATGGACGGATTCAATACCGACCAGGGATTGATATTGATCGCGGCCACCAACCGGCCCGATACCCTGGACCCGGCGCTTTTGAGGCCGGGGCGGTTTGACCGGCACATCGTGGTTAATCTTCCCGATATCAAGGGAAGAGAGGAGATACTGAAAGTTCATACCAGGAAAATAAAACTTGATCCGAAGGTGGACCTTAAATCGATCGCCACGCAGACCCCCGGGTTTTCCGGAGCGGACCTGGCAAATCTTTGTAACGAAGCGGCTTTGCTTGCGGCGCGGTATAACAAGAATTCGGTTGAGACGGCGGAGTTCGAGAAAGCGGTTGAGCGGGTTTTGATGGGGCCGGAGAAAAAGAGCCACATTATTTCCAAAAAAGAAAAAGAGATTACCGCTGTCCATGAATCCGGTCACGCCCTTCTTTCTTTATTACTGCCGCATGTCAATCCCCTTAAAAAAGTATCGATTATTCCCCGCGGGATAGCCGGAGGGTATACCTTTACTCCTCCCCTGGAGGATAAACATTATTGGTTGAAGACTGAATTGCTGGAAGAAATAGCGCTTATGCTGGGGGGTCGTGCTTCTGAAGAGTTGAGCCTGAATGAGGTGACCACCGGCGCGCAGAACGACCTGGAAGTGGCCACGCATATGGCGCGCAGAATGGTTTGCCAGTTCGGCATGTCCGATAAACTGGGTAATGTTACTCTCGGTAAGAGGGAAGGTCTTGTTTTTTTAGGCCGCGACATCATGGAGGAACGCAATTACAGCGAGGAGACCGCGCGTCTCATTGACGCGGAAGTCAAACGCATCGTTGATGAATCATACCTGAAGGCAAAGGAACTCCTGCGGGATCATCGTGATAAACTGAAGATCTTGTCCGGGGCTTTGCTGGAGAAAGAAGTTATGAACGGGGAAGAAGTCAAGGTCATGCTTGGAATTAAAAAAAATGACGTCCCCGGAAACCTGTAGACAGGCGTTTTATTAAATCCATGAGAGTGATAGAAGTTCGTTCCCCGGAGGAGTTAAAAACTATGCTTCGGGACCTGAAGGTGGATCCGTACGGGGTCGAGGTTATGTCTCCCAAGGGGATTTCACACCTGGTAAGGATAAACGCTGTTTCGTGTATCGCGGCCAACATTCTTAAGCAGGAGATGTTGTCGCTGGGAGGAGATGCCGCTCTCCCGAGAGATGTATTGACCGGCGGATTTAAGAGTACCGGCTGTATCCTCATGGGGAATCTTTCTCAGTTCAACCGCCTGCAGGAAAAATTAAACCGCCAGCCTTTTAACCTGAATAGGCTGGGGAAAGAGCTGGCCGTTGTTCTCGCAAATTACCGGCGGGGCGCGTTTCTTATCGATGCCGCGGGGTATAAACTGGATCTATCCCGGCGGACCTGCGTTATGGGCATCCTTAATCTCACTCCGGATTCTTTCAGCGGGGACGGTATGTACCGTTTGGCGGGATCAGGAAAGGAAGTTATACGCGCTCACGCTGAAGATATGGTTGCCGGAGGCGCCCGCATTCTTGATGTTGGTGGAGAATCAAGCCGGCCGGGAGCTAAACCGGTTTCGGTAAAGGAAGAGGTCTCCCGGACAATCCCGGTAATCCAATATCTGGTTAAAAAAATTAAAGTCCCTGTTTCCGTAGATACCTGTAAACCGGAGGTCGCCAGGCGGGCGCTGGACAACGGCGCTTTCATGATCAATGATATTTCCGGGCTTCGGGATGATGCCATGCTTAAGGTTGTTTCCCGTTTTCAGGCCGCGGTGATCATCATGCATATGAAAGGCCGTCCCCGGACCATGCAGAGGAACCCGGTTTATAAATCTCTCATAGATGATATAATCGGTTACTTGAAGGCCGCGATTGCCCGCGCCGAGGAAGCGGGTATAGCTGCCGGTAAGATCGTTGTGGATCCCGGCATCGGTTTCGGGAAAACTCTCGGGCATAATCTGGAGATATTGCGCAGGCTCCGGGAGTTCAAGGTTCTTGGGAAACCGATCCTGGCCGGTCCTTCGAGAAAAGCTTTTATCGGTAAACTCCTGAATGTGGAACCGCCGCAGAGGGTGTCGGGGACGATCTCTGCCTGCGTGCTGGCGTCCGCCAACGGCGCCAATATCGTCCGGGTTCATGACGTGAAAGAGGTCGCGGAAGCGCTTACCGTTTCGGACGCGATACTCTCCGGTAGTGTTACGGACTGTTAATGTATGGATAATCTGACTGTTAATTTCTACGAGTTGTTCTCCCAGGGATGGCGGCCAGCGCTGGAAGTACTCATTCTCTGGTTTGTTATCTATCATATCCTTTTGTTCCTGGAGGGGACGAGGGCGATCCAGGTTTTGCGCGGGGTGATTATCCTGGTTGTTTCTTTTTTCCTTTTTCAAAAACTCGGATTCATGACCCTTGACTGGCTGCTTACGAAGCTTTTCGGGATATCGGTTATCGCGATCCTGATCATATTCCAGCCGGAATTGAGGCATGGGCTGGCGCGGCTCGGACAACGGAATTTATTCGGGATGGTCATGAAAGAGGAAGAAATAGAGGATATGCTGCAGCAGATATTTAAGGCCTGTGAAGCGCTGTGCAAGGAAAAGCTGGGAGCGCTTATCGTTATCGAGAACAAAAATTCTTTGAACGAGTATATTGAAAACGGGGTTTCGGTCGACGGTAAAGTCTCATCCGAGCTCATCCAGGCAGTCTTTACTCCGAAAAATCCCCTTCATGACGGCGGTATGATAATCCAGCATGGCCGTATCGCGGCCGCGGCCTGTCTGTTCCCGTTAACACAGAACCAGAGTCTGAGCCGGATTTTCGGTACCAGGCACCGGGCGGCTCTGGGGTTGAGCGAAGAAACAGATGCGGTGGTTATCGTGGTATCCGAAGAAAGGCAGGATATGTCGCTGGTGCACGGAGCGAAGTTGTATAAAGACCTTAATCGTGAAGATTTGATTTCACGGATTCAGGAAATACTGAAGGCGAAAAATGGCTAAAGAAGGATTTTTCTTTAAGATCATCCTCTGGGTTAGATCTCATCCCTGGCTTAAACTTATCGCCCTGATACTGGCGGTCATGGTTTGGTTTTATATCAGGGATGAAATAAACCGGTTCAATTTCTAAATCGCGGGCGGGATATGAGACTGGGAGTCAATGTTGATCATGTGGCGACGCTGCGGCAGGCGCGGTTGGGCAAGGAACCGGATCCGGTGTTTGCGGCATTGGTGTGCGAACAGGCCGGGGCGGACAGTATTGTCGCGCATTTGCGGGAAGACCGCCGGCACATCCAGGATAAAGATGTGCACCGTTTAAAGGTATCGATAAAAACCAAGTTCAACCTTGAGATGTCTGTTTCCGATGATATTGTAAAAATCGCCTGCCGGGTCAAGCCCCATCAGGCCACGCTGGTCCCTGAAAAACGCCGGGAATTGACCACCGAAGGAGGGCTGGATGTGGCGGGAAACCTGGATAGAATTAAGCGGGTAGTCGGGATATTGAGAAGATACGATATCGGAGTGAGTTTGTTTATCGATCCCGAAACGAAACAGATCGATGCCGCGCATAAAGCGGGGGTGGACAGGATAGAATTACATACCGGAAAGTATGCCGGTGCCCGGAGCAAAAAACAACAGGCGGTTTTTTTGCAGGATATCCGGGAGTCCGCGTATTTCGGGCGTGAACAGGGGATGCGCGTGTTCGCGGGACACGGATTGGATTACATCAATGTTGCCGGCATCGCGCGTATTGCGGAGATCGAAGAGTTGAATATCGGGTATTCCATCGTCTGCAGGGCGATCACGGCGGGCCTTGAGACTGCGGTCCGCGAAATGAAGGAGTTGATTACCCGATGAAAATTACCGGCACGGGAGTGGATATTACCGAAGTGCGGCGGATACGGCAGGCGGTTGAGAAATGGGGGAATAGTTTTCTTGACCGTGTTTTTACCGGGGAAGAGATCAAGAATTCCCGGGACCGCAGCAGTCCTTACCAGCATTTAGCCGGAAGATTTGCCGCCAAGGAAGCAATTTTTAAAGCATTCGGCGACGATACTTTGAATTGGAAAGATATCCAGGTTTTGAATGATCCGCAGGGAAAACCATATTGTGTTTTTTTGAACGGCAAAGGGCGGAAAGCGGAAGTCCACCTGTCGATCTCCCATGTAAAAACATATGCAGTTGCCAGCGCAATTATCACAGAGAAAACCTAACGCTCACAAAGGGGATTTCGGGCATGTTTTTATCATAGGAGGTTCCGCCCGGTATTCGGGAGCGTCTGTTTTAAGCGCGGCGGCGGCCATGCGTTCCGGAGCGGGTTTGGTTACTTTGGGTATTCCCGCGGGTTTGAACAACGCGGTGATCAGGATAAAACCCCGGGAAGTGATGACCTATCCGCTGCCCGGGACAAAAGACGGCTCACTTGGTTACGGCGGGTTAAAAAAAATAAGGGAATTTACTAAAAATGATGCCGATG
>JAQTZX010000081.1 GCA_028687525.1 Candidatus Omnitrophota bacterium | reverse complement strand
ATACCTCCTGGGCTTCTGGCCCGGTTAATGGTTTTTACTTGGTCGTAACAACCATTAAGGTATGCCTTTTTTATTACTTTTCAAAGAACTTTTATCCTAAAAGCGTACAAAATATTTTACACTATGGTGCCGGCCGGCCGCGTCTTTGCGGCAATATAAGCCGGCAGGTTATTAAACAAATCTTTTTACCGGCTTCATTCTACCAAAACAAAAACCCCTTGCAAAGAAACTTTGCAAGGGGTGAGCAACGGATTGTGATAACTTTTATTTCCACAAGAGGCATTGTCGTAAACCCTTCAATGCCAACATTTTATGGTCTCAAAAGGGATCTCTTGTGGATTCGAACTATTTTCTCTAAAAATAGTAAATACTTTCTTCTTCATCTACCCACCCAGATGCAATTCTATCCACGTGCTTGACCAGCTCGCTTTTTAGTAAAGAGAGATACTGTGTGGTTTTTTTTAGTTAATGCGACTTCTTGCATATTCTAAAACCCCAAAAAAGCCACTTTTTCGCCCAATAATCGATAAACTAAAACTGTGAAACTAAAGGCTCGTTTAGAGATAAAGAGAGGCTTGGGGGAGAATTCAGGCAAGATTTACGAAGAAATTTAATCGGATAAACCAAAATGTTTATTTACCGACGGAGTATTTACTTTTTAATGCCCTAACGTTTTACGTCATCGACACATAAAAAATCTCCAATCGCGCAATACGATTGGGGATTTTTTTATCTCTCCGTCGAGAATTTGAGAGAGTCCAAAAATTGCCCCCTGAGGATTCGAACCTCAACTAACTGGTCCAGAGCCAGTCGTGCTACCATTGCACTAGAGGGCAGTAATTTATGGCAAAAGGGTATCGCGCAACATCAGCTTGAGCGTTCGTTTCCCTTTGCTTGTTTTAAAATATTGTTCTCGCCTTCGAGCATCTTCGCAGGAAATATATGCTTCGTAATATACAAGAATCGGATTCTTTATCCTCGAGGTCGAATAGACATTCCCGCTTTTATGCTCGCTTAAACGCCTGTTCAAATTTTCAGTATACCCAATATAAAATTTACGGTCTTCACCGCTATACAAAACATATACAAAATACATCCACTTCCCTTAGTCCAGCCGTGCACCAGACATTTCGCTTCGTAGTCGGTGCACGGCTGCCCTGCACCGACTACGAAGTGCCCAGTCTGGTGCAGGGCAGAGCCAGTCGTGCTACCATTGCACTAGAGGGCAGTAATCTTTGTTTCAGCGAAAATTAATTATACCCGCCTTTTGTATCGCTGTAAAGAAAGATTTTATCCTCTTCCGGAACCATCCCTGTTCATATCACCACCACAAATTCACCCCGCACTTTTTGTTTCTTGAAATGTTCAAGCAGGTCCTGCGCCGTCCCCCGGCGGATCTCTTCGAATTTCTTGGTAAGCTCCCGGCAGCAAACGATTTCCGTATCTCCGAAAACATCCCGCATGTCTTTCAAAGTATCCAGTATCCGGTGCGGCGATTCATACAATACCACCGTATATTCCAGCCGCGCGAGCTCCTGAAGCCGGTTCTTGCGCGAACCGGGCTTTTGGGGAAGGAACCCTTCGAAAACAAAACGATGGGCAGGCTTTCCGGAAAGCACCAGCGCGTCGACAAAAGCGGCGGGTCCGGGAACAGCGGTTACCGGGATATCGTTTTTCAGAGCCAGATTTATAAGCGCGTATCCGGGATCCAGTATCCCCGGCGTGCCGGCGTCGGAAACAAGCGCCACATCCCTGCCTTCCTTTAAAATCCCCAGCAAGTATTCCCCTTTGGCAAACCTGTTGTGCTGAAAATAACTGGTTGTGGGCGTGGTAATGCCGTATTCTTTCAACAGGATACCGGTATGGCGGGTATCCTCGCACGCTATCAAATGCACCGAACGCAGGACATCGACAGCGCGACGGGTTACATCTCTTAAATTCCCGATAGGGGTAGAAACGATGTATAACACAGACCCTCCTCAATGTAGCCCCACGGGCAAAGCCCCTGGCACCATTTGTTTTCCGCTTGACTTCCTTTTCCTATCTACCGGTACCTCGTACTTCGTATATCTTGATTTCCGGATTGTGCGGCCATGTCCCCCACGGAGCGGCGATACCGGTAAGACCGAAGAAGCGCGCCCGCGGCGCGGTAAACCGGGCAGCCAGGGGCATGCACTGCGCATACCCCTGATAGTTATAATATCCCTCGCACAAACCTTCCCGTTCACAAAAACTCCGGTACATCTCTTCCCTGAATCCGCCGGTAACAATATAGTCGTATCCCTGTGCAACAAAATATGCCGCGGGATACCGGCTCAGAGAAGGGATAAAATATTCCGCGTCAAAACGCTCCGCCGCAAAAGAACGCTGTATCCGCCGCAAATCAAACGGCGTATATGCCTCAAATCCGATCTTTGTTTTCGCGGGGACATTATCCCGCAGCCATTCCTCGGCCAAAACCCGGGTATCCTTCTGCAAAAGGTAATAATCAAATATGCCGGCACGTATCCCCGGTGCAAGAAAAAACACGAAAAGAACCATTGTCAGCAATTTCCGGTTCACGCGTTTATCCAGCACAAAGAAAAAATACGCCCCTGAAACCGACACAAACGGCAAGAATGGCAGAATATTTTGCAGCGTTCCGCCTTTTTCCAGTCCGAGGGCCAGCAAAAAAAACGCCGCGGGCATAATTACAACCGCGAATCTTTTCCGGTCCCGCAGGAACATACCTGCCGCTCCCCCGAGACCGAATAAAACCCCCGCTGTTCCCACAATATTTTCCTGCAGGAACAAAAACGGATACATTAACAATCCGCTCGACTGCACGCCGGCCGGACGCAGATATCCTTTTTCGGAAAGGTAACCGGAAAAATCCGTCAGTGCCTCTTTAAAATGGATTATATGGAACGGGGAAACCGCACAGAAAACCAAGACGCTTACCGATAAAGCCGGGAAAAACTCTCCCCGGGGCCTTTTCCCATCCTGCTTCACGGAGGCAAAGTAAGCGCACACCAGCGTTACCAAGGCGATCAATCCGTAAAACTTGCTTCCCATGCTTAATCCGCAAAACAAACCGCACAACACATAGTTCCTCTTCACCGGATTTTTGACGATCTCCAAAGCGTACAAAAGCGACAGGGTAATAAACAAAACGCACAGGGAATCCGGGACCCCGTAATGCGCGTACTTGACGCTAAGAACGTTAACCCCGAGAAAAGCCGCGCATACCATTCCCGTAAAAGCGGAATTAAACAACCTTTTTCCGATAATATAAAGAACATACACCGATAGAAATGAAGCCGCGCAGGAAAAAAGCCGGCCAAGAAGATAATATACGGGATACAAACCGACCGGTATCCGTAACACAACACCCGCCAGACCGATCAGGTATTGAAAAAGAGCGGGATGCTGGTAATTCAACGGTTTAAAATCCAGCAAAGCCGCGTAACGCAAGCTGTTGGCAATGGTAAAATTTTCGGTGGGATGGATACCGTCATAAGGCAGGCCGAAGGTAATCCCCCAGATTCTCAGGAAGAAAAAAAGAGCAAAGATAAATACGTGTGTCGTTTTAAAATTCCGCACTGCGGTAAGTAAACGCTGTCCTGCCTTTAAAAACCGGAAATCTCGCCTTCCTCATTGATGGTAAACCCTCCGCCGGTGCGTTTGCGCGTCGCGCGTATGGTCAGAGTCCTGGCGGATGACTCCTCAATGGTAAAAGTGTAATATTTATCCGTCTTATTCGGATCTTCCACCGCGAGGGAATCCCAGTCCACCGTATAGGAGTTTTTCCAGGCAAAATAACTTTCTTCCGCCCGCCAGAGAATCTTAAGAACCTCTTTAGCGTTATTCCGGCGTTCGCTTTCGATCTGACTCCGCCAAACCCCGGTACCAATAGTGGCAACGACCCCGATAATAATAATAACGACAATCGTCTCGACAAGCGCCAGGGCTTCTCTTCCGGTACGCCTATATGCCGCTGGAAAAATGAACATGACCGCTCACGCTCCATTCCGTTACCACCATATCCTGGGGAATAACCGCCGGCGTTCCGCCCTCCGGAGCGTCCGAGATAAATACGGGGGCAGTGGTCGTCGTTGGAGTATTCGTATAGCGGTATCTATAACTCCCCGCTGTCGCACCGGATTGTTCCAAGCGATAAAACCCGCCGGCCTGCCAGGTCTCATCATACCAGGCCCCGATACTCGTGGCCAGTTTTGTACTGAAAGGCGCCCCGGTACCGTCGCTGAACACTTTCCCCGCGGCCAGAAAAATAATTGCCGCCGCAAACACGGCAAAAATTATTACGATGGTCCTTGTTTTGCGCATGAATTCCTCCTTTTATGCCCCGGACCAAACCGGGACTTATTGCTTGCCCAAAATAGGGCTGGGAGATATAAAGTTGAATTCGTATTCGGTTTTGCCGCTTTTCAACGCCCGGTCTATCGCCGCCATGCGTTTATTCATAACAGTACCGGCGGCGATGCGTTTTTGCGGCGCCCCGGGGTTCCCCACCCGGGGGAAAAAAACAACTCCGTAAAAACCCGCCGCGAACCCCGCAGCCAACACTATTGCCGAAACCGCGATTATTCGAAATGTATATGCCCGTGTACCGTCCATTGCGTAACCACCATTTTGGGAAGCAGGTTTACCTGTGAAACATTATCCGCCGTAGTCCAGGCCGCGGCAACCGCCGTCTCGGCATGGCCTGACGGATCCACGTTCACATACCCGCCGTTCGAACTCACCGCCGCTCCGGTTGCCTGCCAGAATTCATCATAATACACGCTCGCCGGCTGTTCTCCGCCCGAAGTCTCGCCTTCAGGGCTGGAAGCGCGGGCTTTATGCAAACCGAAAATAACTCCCGCGCCGATTCCGATCAAAAACAATATGCTATACGCCATTTTTTTCCGCATCACCGTACCTCCGTTATTTTCCGCCGAATCCCCGTATAAAAAACGGGAACGCCCGTCGCCCGCCTACACGCAGCTTATATCTATGGCTGAATCCGGCGGACGAATCCACCCAGGAAATAACCTGCCATTGCCCAGCGGACTTGGTCACTTCGTAATTGATAGGGTATGTCTTACTGCCCATCGTATAGTCGAATGTCCGAGACGTATATTGTCCCGCGCCGGTACCAATCCTGCCTTTCCCTATATCCAGAATGGCAACCGATGCCCCGGTTTCGCACAGATAATAAGCGACAGCGCGCTCACGGAACGCTTCCATATTCAGCGCGTTAGACCGCAGCACAAATAAAAGTATCATTATCCCCAGACAGATAATAATACTTAAAGCGCTTACCAGTAATATTAAAACCCCTTTGTTATTCTTCAATACCATATACACCTGTTAATTTATTACTTTCTGGGCGGTAAATTCATTGCGCGGCTGGACCGCGGTACGGTATTTTTCGCCGCTGTCAAGCTCGATCTCCATGGCCACCCGGTGCCCGTAATCCTGAACGAATTGCAGGCTCTTGACATCTTTCAGGATCACCTTTTCTGCAGATCCGTCGCTATACTTAATACATCTGCCTTCCAGATAAAGCCGTTCGGTCAATCCGGAACGCTTGTATTCGATAGCCGTCCCGTCACCGGAAATAGTATAGGTAGCCGCGCTTGTTCCCGGACTGGCGGTTCCCGCGCGCAAAATCCGTTCAAACATAGTCATGCTTGCGATATGCCCCTGCACATACGGCTGCTGCTTATCTAAAAATTCCTTTTTCATCGCATACATCTCGCTGCCGATGCTCCCGATGAAAACCACCATCAGCCCCAGGATCCCCATCGAGATCAAAAGTTCCACCAAAGTAACCCCTTTTGCGTTTCTCATAACCATCTCCCTTTTCTTACTCCCACCAGAACTCCGACGTAACAAGCATTAATTGATTATTAACCTGCGTAATGGGGATAACCGATAAGGTTTCTTTCCGGGCAGTCCCCCCGTCCTTGTCCCGCCATTGTATTTCAACTGTTTCTTTATAAGCATTATCAAATCCTGGGTCCTGTTCCACCTTATAATAAATTTCCACGCTGTTCGGAGCCCCTGCGGGAACAAGCCCCTTCGCCTTGATATCTCCCAGATAATCAAAGGGGTCCTCCCTGCCGATGCAAAACTGATACCATTCTTTTGCCTTATAACCGACGGTAACCGTATCCAGTCCCGGAGGGCACATTACCGGCTCATCCGTACGCCCCCCGTAACATCCCTCGGGGAGAGAACATTCCTGCGCCGGAGGATAATAATATTTAAAGGAAAACACATGGCCGAATTTTCCGGCCTCCCCGAATTCCATCATCTCGCGGGCCATATTCAATGCCGTATAGCGGTATCCGATTTCTTTGTTGATCTGCCTGACGTATAAATGGATGGCTAAGGCGGCAACGGTAACCACGGTCAAAAGAATCCCTGCCACCAGAGTTTCAATGAGAGTAAACCCTTTTTGCGGAATTTTAAACATATAAAAAGTATACCACTTCGAAGACGAATTGACAATTATATAAATTGTGTAGTCGTGTCAAGATAATTGTACGGTTTCGTATTTAGGTTCTCTGAAAAATGTTATGTGTTTAGGCATAACCGCTGGTTGTTGTTCCTGCCTGAACAGGCTTATAATACCGTAAACCCACAAGTTGAC
>JAQTZX010000080.1 GCA_028687525.1 Candidatus Omnitrophota bacterium | reverse complement strand
GGTTCCTTTCATGGGCTCCACAGTAATCTTATCTCCATTTTTCTTGAAAAACCGTTCCGGAGAAAGGGATAAAATCTTGAATTGCCCGGTATCAATATAAGCGGGATAAGGAACCGGCTGATTATAAAGAAGGGCGGCATACAGCGATTGCGCGTTTCCGCGGAAAGTAAAGGCGAGTTTGATGCAATAGGTTATCTGGTAAACCTCTCCGGAGTTGATATAACTCCTGATGCGGTCGATATTCCGTGCATAAGCCGGCAGCGCGATATTAAGGCGGAGATTGGACACCGCTGCCGCATCCTTTCGTCCCGGAGAAAAGCGCCTGGACGCAGGTTTCCGGTACGCTCCCATAACCAGGAGAGGAAAACCGTATTCTTTTCTTTCATTCAGCCGTTCTTCAAAACAATACCCGGCCTCGTATGAAATAAACCCGGCAACATAATAACCGGATTGTAAAAAACGCTCGACCTCTCTCAGTGAACCGGCCAACAGACTTGGAGAAACACAACAGACAACGGCATGGGGGCGTGTAAACAGGAGCGGTTTTTTTTCAAATTCAATGAGTATATTCATGACCTTCAAAAGGCCTGGGTGCCCGGGATCGTCCCGGGGTAAAGGTCATGACCTTGCGGCGTACGATGAGTAAGGCCCGCCGTCAAGCGGGCCGCCTCAAACCATAGCCCCAACCGGATTTGAACCGGTGTTTAATGGCTGAGAACCATTCGTCCTGACCAGGCTAGACGATGGGGCCGTAAATACAAATTCTACCATAATTAAAATGGGCGTCAATAATTTTATTGACGCTCCCCTGTCGGTAGTATATACTTTTTATCATGGATATCGGCCTTGGAACAAGCTTGGATAAAAATCCCCTGGTGGCTGTCAAAGAAGCGTTGCGGCAGGCAAAGGCAGGGCTTGGGAGCGAAACCGCGGATATTTCGATAGTTTTCGCCTCCGGTGACTTTTCTTACAGCAGTATCCTGAAAACCATCGCCGGCCTTATGCCCGGGATTACCATAATCGGTTCCAGCGGGACAGGGATCATTTCCTCCCACGGAATACAACAGCACGGATTAAGCCTGCTGCTTATCCGCCTGTCCGATGAAATGTATATCCATTCGTCGTATTCCGATAACTTGAGTTCCAAAGAAAGCATGCGGGCGGGAGAAAACCTGGGAGAAAAATTGATTACCGGGCTTCATAATATTCCGCGCAGTTTCAGCACCGTTTTTTACAACGGGTCAATGGGAGAGAGCTCTAATTTCGCATATGGACTGCAGGAAAAACTGGGTAGAAGCTTCCCTCTCATCGGAGCCTTCCTGACCGACCCCATACACGCATTGCGGACACACCTGTATTTGAATCAAGAGGCTTTTACCGATGCCTGCGTAGGGATGGTCTGGGGAGGAAAGATAAACTTCGGGATCGGAACAAAACACGGATGGAAACCGCTGGGAAGACCTCATACCGTAACCTCATCGGTCGGCAATGTAGTATCGACAATTGACGACCAGCCCGCGGTACAGCTATACGCCGATTATCTGGGGATCGAGGTTTCGAAACTAAAAAGAGAATTAAAACATATTTCGATTTTATATCCTATTGGGCTGAATATCCCCGGAGAAGAAGAATACCTATTGAGGAATATCGTATCCATAGAGAACGACGGATCTTTCATCTGCCAGGGGAATGTCCCTGAAGGCACCCCGATCCGCATCATGATCGGGACAATCGAAACCTGCCTGGAAGCGGCACGACAGGCAGCGAAAGAAGCAGCCGGAAATTTTTCCGGCCCTATAATGGGCTACAAGAAACAACAGATAAAACAATTCGCCCTGGTATTCAGTTCTTTTTCCCGGTACAATCTTCTTAAAAGGCTTGCCGGAAAAGAAATCGAAATAATCAAAGCGGTCCTGGGAACAGAGATCCCGATCACCGGAGTATATACATCGGGAGAGCTCGCCCCGTTACGCGAATCCGCCTACCGGGGACAACTGTATTTTCATAATCAAACCGTGACCATAGTAATTATCGGAGGATAGGCGTGTTTGCTTTTCTGGCAATATTTTTTCTGTTCGCGGCCCTGTATTTGGGATTTCTCCTGACTTCCAAAAGCGACAAGATCAAACAAGAACAGATCGAAATCGATAAACTAAGGCGCACGGTCGACGAAGTGGACGAACAGGCAAAACTTGTCGTGCGCACGGACATCGAATTGAACAAAACCCAGGAGGAACTCGACAAAAAAATAATCGGGTTGTATGTCCTGCAAAAAATATCGCGGTCAATAAGCACCTCTCTGGAGGAACGCCTGATCTATAAAAGCATTGAGATGGATACCGTAAAAGAACTCGGCTTTGAGAAATCCATCGCCGTCTCCTTTGACGAAAAAGAACCGAAGTTTACCACCAAAATCCATCTCGGGTTCCCGCAGAATGAATTGGAGAGAATAGAAACCTTCCTGGAAAAAAACCGGGAGTTCTGGGTTGATATCATCAAACGGGAAAAAACCCTTTCTTCTTTTTCCATGCCTGAAGGATTAATGGTGCGGGAAGAAATAAACAAAGCATTCGGGGTTACTTCCTTTATCATATCGCCCATTCCGGCTAAAGAAGGAAATAAAGGCTTTCTCCTGGTGGGAACGGAAACACTCGATGTCCCGATTACCGAAGGAGACGAGGAGCTGATTACCATCCTCTCCAACCAACTCGGACAATCCCTGGAAAATGCCCGCCTTTTCGAAAAAACATGGCGCACTCAGCAGGAACTGGAAAAGCGCGTGGAAGAAAGAACGCGGGAATTAACCCAGGCCCTTGAAGAAAAAGAAACGATCAGCAGACGAAAAAGCGACTTTGTCTCCAGCGTCGCTCACGAACTCCGGGCACCGCTGACATCCATCAAAGGATATGCGGCAATATTAAGCAGCGGCAAACTGGGGATACTGCCCGAGGACGCCCGGTTGAGGATAGAAAAGCTGAACAAACACAGCGATGAACTTGTCCAGCTGGTAAACGACCTTCTGGATATCGCTCGGATTGAATCGGGGAAGGTAACCATGAAGCAGGAGCCGGCGGGACTCAAAAGGATCGTCGAAGAAACACTGGATCTCCTGTCGGTGCAATGCAAGGAAAAACAGATCGAGTTATCCTCACATATAGGAGAAGATATCCCCCATGTGCTGATCGACATTATTCAGATAAAACGCGTATTTATCAATCTTATAAATAACGCGGTCAAATTTACGCCTAAAAACGGGCGGATCAGCGTGTTCGTCCATAAAATTATAGGCGGGGTCCAGGTTGATATCAACGATACCGGATGCGGGATACCCGCGGACGCCCTGGAAAAGATATTCAACGAATTTTACCGCGTGGACAACGCTGTCAACATGCAGGTTAAAGGAACCGGCCTTGGCCTATCCCTGGTAAAAAACATAATCGAAGCCCATAAAGGAAAAATCTGGGTACAGAGCAAGACCGGTGAAGGTTCGACGTTCAGCTTCACTTTGCCGCACATATAAACCGGGAATTTGCATACCGCACACCGGAATAATAAATAAGAGGCGTTTATGGCAATCAAAATACTGGTTGTTGATGATGATCCTGACATACGCGATGTACTCCGCTTGACCTTGGAGGGAGAAAACTATGAAGTAACTGAGGCGTCCAACGGGGAAGAAGCGCTTAAGGCTATCGCTTCCAAATCGCCGGACCTCGTGTTGGTTGACTACCAGATGCCCCTCATGAACGGATTAGAAGTCTGTCATACAGTTAAAAAAGATATTTTGCTGAGGCATTTGCCGGTAATAATGGTTACCGGTAAAGGAGAGGTAAATGATAAAGTCGACGGCTTGGACGCGGGCGCGGACGACTATGTGGTAAAACCGTTTGAGCCTAAAGAGCTGCTTGCCCGTATCCGTATGGTGCTCAGGCGCTCGGAAATTGACCTGGAAGCAAACCCTTTGACGCGCCTGCCCGGGAACGTATCCATCTTAGAGGAACTCTCCCGCCGGATGGAGAACGGAAAACCTTTCGCCGTATGTTATTTGGACCTGGATAAATTCAAAGCCTACAACGATACATACGGTTTTGAACACGGCGATGATGTTATCCGGGAGACTGCGCGCATTTTAATACGCGTCACGCAGGAGAAAGGAAACCCGGATGATTTTGTGGGACACATCGGCGGAGACGACTATGTGATCATCACGACGACTCAACGTGTGGACGACCTATGCCAAACCGTCATTAAACAGTTTGAACAAGCCGCCCCTCTTTTTTACAACGAAACAGACAGAAAAAACGGCTGTATCTTTGCCCATGACCGGAAAGGCAACGAAGTAAAAGTCCCGCTTCTTTCTATCTCCATAGGCGTGGTTTCGAATGAATACCGGAAGATCGACCACGTTGTCCAAATAGGTGAAATAGGCGCAGAATTAAAAGCCTTTGCTAAACGCCTGGAAAGAAGCAACTACGTTAAAGACCAGCGCGCCGGAGAAAGATAAAAAAAGGGGACGGTTCTATTTTTCTTCTGCTTCGTACGAAGCAATCGAAAAAATAGAACCGTCCCCTTTTTTTTATTCCTTTCGGGGAAACCTTACAATCTAATGCGGAGGGAGGGAGTTGAACCCTCACAACCTTGCGGCCAACAGCCCCTCAAACTGTCGCGTCTGCCAATTCCGCCACCCCCGCGTCGCTCGCTATAGACTGGGCAATGCTTGTAATAGTGAACCTGGTCACGCTCTCGCGCTTCCGCTAATGCTTATTTCGCTATTTTGGGACGCTCGCTCCCCATAGGGGAAACTGCGTTTCCCCTTCCGGCGCTCCCTCGCAGAAATCCTGCCTGCCGGCAGGCAGGCGCTCGGTCGCTGTCATCCCCTTTCCTATGTTTTTAACAGCGCTCGTTCCTTTTTCGACACGCGTGTCTGCCTTCGGCAGACCGCTGTTAAAAACATATCGAAGGAATAATAGATTAACACTTCCCGGCTGAAAACTCAAGCGGAATTTAAAACAAACTTAATTGTTTTTCGGATCCGGCGTCTCCTTTGTCGTCCCCGAATATGGAAATAGTGCCGTATTCTCCGTCAAAGCCGGGATTGATAGTCAACCTGCCTTCTCTGGTTTTGATAATACCTTCGGCAACGGCTTTAGGGAATCCGCTCAGTAAATCCTCTTTCGAAAGATTAAGCAGGATATTGAATTCCGTCCCGTATTTCGCGACCAGGCTTAAATAATCCCGGGCGGCGCTTAAAGATCCCTTGCTTAAACCTTTGGCCTCGGCAATCACTTCTTCCAAAGGCACCAAATTCTTAAACGGGACGGCACCCGGAGGGACAAAACCTTCCGGCCTGTCGGCAAGCTGCTCAACCCTGTTCATTACGCCCACGGTCAGCGGTTTTTTGCATTTAGGGCAGATACCCTTATGCGCCCTGGTCTCCGAAGGCGAGAAACGAACCCCGCACAACCGGTGACCGTCAAAATGATATTTTCCCTCTTCGGGAAAAAACTCAATGGTGTAGAGAAATCGTTTCCTGTCTTTTGTTTTCAACACTTCCCGGATAGTCTTGTAATCCAGCTCGCAGTTGAACACATTGGCTTCCCGTCCGATCTTGCCCGGGCTGTGACTGTCGGAATTGCTGATCAGACTGAATGAATCCAAAGACGATAACCGCCAGTTCATGGCCGGATCGCTGGATAATCCGGTTTCCAGCGCAAAAATTTTTGCGGTATGGGAACCAAAACAGTCCCCGACCCGGTCAAATCCGGACATTGAACCGAAAAGAGAGAACCACGGGGTCCATATATGGCCGGGAACGATCATGCAGTTTTCGTCGATGTCGAATACAATGCGCGCCAATTCTTCGACATCAAGGCCAAGTATCGGCCTTCCGTCGCTGGCCAGGTTCCCGACACGGCTTAACACTTCGTTTATCCGATCCACCGTCTTGAAAGAAGGGGCAAAAATAAGATTGTGCACCCGGTATCCGCGTCCGTTCTTCGAATAAATACTGCTGATCTCGGCAGTAAGGATAAAATACACCTCTTTTTTACCGGAAGGCCCTGCCGGCGCTCCTGTTGTTCCGGGCCGATACAGAAACAAGCCATTACCCAAATCTTCCAGATTATTTTTCAACTCTTCAAGCCAAAGATGGTGGGTGAAATCACCCGAGCCCATAAGGGTGATCCCTTTAAGCCTTGCCCATTCGGCAATATGCCTGGTATCCATATCCCGGGAGGTGGCCCGTGAATATCTGGAATGAATGTGAAAATCGGCTATAAATTCCATTTCATAACCTCTCCGCCGCAAATCGTATATTCTACCGTACTCCGCAAGCGCGCGCCTAAGAACGCGGAATTTTTCGATTTTGAAATAAGCCCCTCTTTCTTCACCTCCCATTCTTTATCGGGATCGATGATGGCCAGATCCGCCGTTTTCCCGATTCCCAGCGTCCCTGCGGGTATGCCCAATATGCGCGACGGATTAATCGTCAATTTTCCTATGCACTCGCCCCATGTCAGCAATCCGGGATGCACTAACGCCGTTATGCTGACCGCCAGCTCGGTTTCCAGCCCGATAACCCCGAACTCCGCACGGTCGAATTCAACCGCTTTCTCATTCTCGGTGTGAGGAGCGTGATCGGAAGCGATAACGTCTATAGTTCCGTCCCGCAACCCCTGTTTAATCGCCTCCACATCGTCCCCGC
>JAQTZX010000079.1 GCA_028687525.1 Candidatus Omnitrophota bacterium | reverse complement strand
GACGCCGGACTAATTCTTTGATACCCTCTCCGGTTAAGCCGCACACCGGGACTACGGGCACTCCCAAATGTTCTTCCAGTTTTTTAACATCGATATAAATCCCCCGGTGTTTGGTATCATCCCACATATTCAAAGCCACGATAACCGGAATTTCTCTCTCCAATAATTGTAAGGTCAAATGAATATTTTTCTCCAAATTTGTGGCATCGACAATATTAATAACCACACCGCCTTCCTGCACCATCCGGCAGGCCACATCTTCGGCTTTACAGGTCGCTTCCAGAGTGTAGGTCCCCGGCACATCCACGATCACAACAGTATCTTTACCCAGCTTGATCTTACCCTGAGTAAATTCAACGGTTGTTCCCGGATAATTGGAAATCATCACCTGCGCCCCGGTCAGCCGGGAAAACACCGCGCTTTTGCCGACGTTCGGGTTGCCCATCAACAAAATACTGCTTATATTCATCTTTCAACCTCGACGAATATCCTTTTGGCCATACCGAAGCCGACCGCGATCTGCATATCATCCACCTCTACAGTCTGGGGGCCGCGCCAGAAATGAGAACTTACCTTCGTTATCTTCTTTTCCGGCCTTAAACCCATACTGTGTAACTTTCGTACGAACCCCTGCCCCCCCTGGATCTCTTTCACTATTCCGGTCTCTCCCGGCTGCATTTGGGTTAAATCTATGATCATTTGAATAAAATATTATTTGATCTTTTTGATCTCCTCTGCCACCTCTCCAGCTCCTTCCTTATAGAACTTCTCTTCATCCGGAGCCAGTTCTTTAAGGAGCCTGAGGAATTCGCCGGCATGGACCTTCTCTTCATCAGCTATGTCTTTCAAAACCTCTTGGGCCAGCTTATTATCGGTCGACTCGGCCAGTTGTACATAGAGTTGTATCGCCTCGTACTCCGCGGCTACCATAAAACGTATCGCGCGCACTAATTCTTCATGCGTAACTTTGCGTTCATTTTTCAATCCGGAAAATGGCGTTCCAAAATGAGGCATGGCTTCCTCCTTTGCCGACGGTTTTTAAAAAGCAACGACCTTATCGCTTTCCCTGACTATATCATACATATCCTTCATGGTCGAGATCGGGCACATCTCCGAGCTTTTCTGCTCCCTGCTTTTGATACACGACCCGCAGGCAAAGATCTTACCGCCGGATTTTAGGAATTTATCCGCCTGCTCGACGGTGTTGAACTTCTCGGTACCGATCTTCTGATATTCAACGCCTTTTCCCATAAAGAAAATCTTAACTTCATCTTCCCAGCCAATCGCGAAATTGGCATAGCGCAACGCATTCCAGCAGGTTTCCGCGTCGTTACTTGAAATAATAATCCCGATTTTCATAACTCTATGGTCCTCCCTTCCCCGGCCTGGATACAATCGCGGCCAAACACTTTATGCATCATCTCTGTCGCGCGCTTTCCTGTGCAATGCATTGGAGTAACCCTACGGACACCGAGTTCTTGTAAATCTTTTATAATACGTGTATTCATTTCGTCAGTATAATCCTTTAAATGGAAACCACCGATCAGAGAATGTACATCCTTATAAAAATGTTCCTTAACATGCCGAATAATATTCACTATTCCGGGATGCGCGCACCCGCAGATCACCGCCAAACCATCGGACGCCTTGATCACAACCGACTGCTCGTATATCTTTCTTCCTTCCGATTCCCCGTGAAGCTGGCCGGTGGAGTAAATCTCATCTTTTATGCGCGTCACTCCTTTTACCTCAACAGGCGCGACCCCGAACGAGGCGATCCTGTCTTTTATTTCCTGTCGGAACCCGGGACACATATACACCGTAATATCTTTCCGATCCGGGATCAAATACCACAAACCCGCGATATGATCCCAGTCATCGTGCGATAGTATGATATGCCTGATCTTCGCCGTATCAACCTTGAACTTCCGCAGGTTATTGAGAAACACGCCCGGGTCGCCAAAGGTATCAAAAAGCACATCTTCGTTAATCAGGCATGAAACTCCCCATCTGCGGATAAACCGCTCCCATTTGCTTGAACCGACAGCTATAATTTTAATCGTCATCGTATTAATGGCGCATTGCCGCCGCACAATACATGAATGCCACGCCGAGGATAAAAACCGCCATTGACAGCGTGGCTTTCTTGATATCCTGTTGTTTGTGCAATTCCGGGATGAGATCGCAGCACGCGATATAAATAAACCCTCCCGCGGCCGCGGGCATAAGCAGCTTCAGGAAAACAACCGAGACATTGGCCAGGGCATAACCGACGACCGTCCCTAAAACAGCCGTTAGGGCCGATAAAAAATTATAGAATAACGCTTTATTCCTGTTTAAGCCGCCATAGATCAGAACGCCGAAATCGCCGATCTCCTGGGGTATTTCGTGCATGATAATCGCGAACGACGCGGCAATGCCGAAATGAATATTCACCGTGAAAGAAGAACCGATAATCAGGCCGTCTATGAAATTATGCGCACCGTCGCCTATAAGATTAAGATACGTAAACATGTGGATCTTGCATTCTCCTTTATGGCAATGACGCCAGTACAAATACTTCTCCAATATAAAAAACAAAATAAATCCCCCAATGACAAACAAATAGACACCATTCTGCCCGCTCTTTTCCACCGCCTCCGGGATAAGGTGCAAAAACGCTCCTCCGATCAAAGCCCCGGCGGAAAAACTGATCAGTATAAAGAGGAGTCTTTCAAGCAGATTATCCTTCAAAAGCAGGCTGACAATACCTATGAATGATATTAAGCTGACCACAATACTCGCGCTTAAAGCCCATACGAAATTCATCTAAGAACGCCTCCTTTTCTATCCGCCCTGCTTGTTAAGCTTTCACTTCACCTTGCCTCTTCTTTTCAACGTATCTTCATCGCTCAGGGAAACAACGTCTTCCGGCGCGTTTTCTTCATAAACAGAAACTATCCTAATCCCGCTGCAGGCGGAAATAAAATTATCCTTTATCCTCAATATCTCTTCCTTGGCCAATGGCCTGACAGCGCAGGGCCGTAACGGCGTATTAACCTGAATTTCATCCGGCTGGATATAATTGGCCAGACAGACATATTTATCAACATCCTGCTTATTATTCTCAATAAACATGATCTGCAAAGCCAATTTCCCCTGACAGGCTTTTTTAAATCCTTTTATCCCCTCTAAAATATTCCCGAAACCTATTCCTTGGGCAGGCCGGTTGATTGTTTTTAAAGACTCCGGTAAACAGGCGTCCAACTTGGCGATAACAAAATTCGCCGGCAAAAGCTCTTTTCTTATTTCATCCAGCCCCATCAAAGAACTGTTGGTTATAACCGCTACCGGTTCTTTGCGGATCGACTGTACCGCTTTTATCGCCTCGCCCAGATTGGCCGCCAGAGCCGGCTCTCCCCTGCCGGAAAAAGTAATGTAATCTATGTTGATATCGGACATTTCCCTTAATTCCTTAATAACTGCTTCGACCGGGACATATATCCTTCTTTCGATGGTATGCTTTTTAACCCGCCCAAGCTGGCAATAAACACAGTCAAAATTACAGATCTTTTCTTCCTGCGAAAGCAAGTCTATGCCCAAAGACCTCCCCAGCCTCCAGGAAGGCAACGGCCCGTAAATATATTTATACGCGTAACTCATTCCCGCTCTCCGATGAATTCTTGTATCCTGCCCACGATGCCCATAAAGGCGTCGGAAGACTTTGATGCATGATGAAAAGAAACAAACGGCGTCCCCTTGTCGCCGAACTCGACGAATTCCGGCTGGAACGGAACCCTCCCTAAAAACGGCACCTGTAACTCCTTCGCCGCTTTTTCGCCTCCGCCTCTCTTGAAGATATCCGTTTCGACATGACAATGCGGGCAGATAAACCCGCTCATGTTTTCGATGATCCCGGCCACGGGGATATTTATTTCGCGGGCGAATACTACGCTCTTGCGCGCATCAAGCACTGCCACATCCTGCGGCGTGGTCACAATAATGATCCCGCTCGCCTCAGGAATAAGCTGGCAGGCGCTTAACGGCTCATCGCCTGTTCCCGGGGGGGAATCAACGATCAAATAATCCAGATCTCCCCAATTAACGTCGCTGAGGAACTGGCGGATCACCCCGGCTTTAGCCGGCCCGCGCCAGATGATCGGCTGGTCGGGATTGTGGCCTAAAAGCGCGATGCTGACCACCTTAAGATTTTCGCCGACTTCAACCGGTTCTATCCCGGATTCATGGGTGAAAAGAGTCCGATCCTCTATGTCGAGCATTTTAGCGATATTCGGCCCGTGAAGGTCGATATCTAAAATACCGGTTTTCTTCCCGGTCATAGAAAGCGCGTACGCGAGATTAACCGCCACCGTTGATTTGCCCACTCCGCCCTTGCCGCTCATGACGATAAACGTATGTTTTACCTTCGCCATTTTCTCTTTAAGGCGGCTTTCCTGCTCCCCGAACTCTGTTTCTCCCGCTCCCATATCCAGCTCCGTTCCGTTATCGTTTGTTTATTAAAATATAATCCCTTCCCCTGCTGTGATCTCCGGCCTTAGCCGTTACCGCCATATTCCCAAGCCGGCCGAACTCTTTAAGTTTGTTATAGATCAGCACCCAAACACAATCCCGCTTGGGGTCAACTTCGCATTTTCCTTTATGAGAGCCGCCGCAGGGGCCGTTACGAAGGCCTTTGGGGCACCGCGTAACCGGACATATACCGCCGGTAATGCCGACGATACATTCCCCGCACATAGTGCATTTTTTCTCAAAACAGTCTTCCTGCGGAGAAAGCCGTATTATCTCTCCCTGAAAAAGCGTATCATTAGCCGGATACACGGGCTTCCCCGTCACCTCCGCTATCGCCTGCGTTCCGCCGCCGCAGGCAAGGCTGATAATCGATTGTGCCGCGGCTATTTCCTTTTCTTTACGCCTGAGCAGCTTTTTCGATTCCAGAAGGTAACAAGCCGGATTGAGAATATCCCATCCGGTCACAGCCTTCCCTTTTGCGCCGAGCAACCCGGACAAAAGCTTTGCTTCCGTCTCTCCGCCGGTCTTACAGGTAGTCGCGCACACGGCGCAGCCAACTAGAAAAACAGCCGGGTCATTTTTGATATAACCCAGGATCTCATCTATCGACTTTTGTTTAGTTATAATCATTATTTCTTAAGCAAATAATCCGCTATCGCCCGATACAGCGTGCTGATCGACAGTATCGCACAGTGCAGATGGTCTTCGGGCAAGCCCTTAAGCCCGGCGATTATCTCTCCCGCGGAAATCGTAAGAGCCTCTTTTATTGTTTTACCGTCTGCCAGCTTTGCCGCCATAGCCGCGCAGGCCCGCGTAGGATGGCAGCCATCGGTATAATACCTGATCTCGGTGATTTTGTCATTATCGATCACCAGATAAAACTCCATTGCGTCCCCGCACGGCCCCTTCACATAAGCAGAACTTCCCGGATCGTTCATCCTGCCAAAATATTTTTGGTTATTGATCAGAACTGCTGCCTCCCGCGGATACTCCGTACCATTGTTCTGACTATAATGCTCATGCCCCATCTTATTCCTCCCCTAATATCATGACTTTGTCCTCTGAAACGCTCATATAAGCGTATCCCACATCTTCCTGATCTCATCTGCGGCCGCGCACTGCGCGTATTCAACAATAGTTTTTCCTTCAACCAGCGCTTTCACCACTGTTTTATCAAAAGCTATCTTGCCGATAACCGGAACATTTTGCTCCCGGCAAAAGCTTTCAATCTTTCCGGTCATTGCCGGATTGAGATCGTATTTGTTCACCGCCAGCTTGACCGGAATTTTAAAATGTCCCGCAACTTCCATAACCCGCCGGGCGTCATGCAGGCCTGAAAGCGTCGGTTCTGTTACAACAAGCGCGCAGTCAACGCCCGATAACGAAGCGATCACCGGACATCCTATGCCCGGAGGCCCGTCAATAATCACATAATCAAGCGCTTGTTTTTGGGCCAATTCTTGAGCAACTTGCCTTATTTTCGACACGAGCTTGCCGGAATTCTCTTCGGCAATGGCAAGTTTTGCATGCACAAAAGGGCCGTATTTCGTATCTGAAATAAACCACTCGCCGGCCGTATTCTCTTCCATGCGGATAGCTTCGCAATGGCATATCCGGCCGCACAGCGCGCAGCCTTCGCAGGAAAACGGCTCGATACTAAAATCAGGTTTTATCGCTTCAAACCTGCATACGGAAAGACATTTGCCGCATTTTCTACAAAGCTTCCCGTCAATAACCGCAGTCTGGCCGCTTTTAAACTCATGGCGTTCTTTAACCTCAGGATGCAACAAAAGATGCAGGTCTGCCGCATCCACGTCGCAGTCAACCATAACTTTGTTTTTTGCCAAAAATGCCAGCGAACCAGTAACAACGGTTTTGCCTGTCCCGCCTTTTCCGCTAATAACGGCTATTTGCTTCATTCTTTATTCCGCAAATATTTATGTACAAGTTAATAAATTTATCCCGAAAAGAAGGGGCCTGCTCCACAACAGGAATGCCCTCGGAATAGCGTGCCGCTATTTCCCTGCTAAACGGGATTTCCATGAGAATCGGGATATTTTCTTTACGGCAATAATCTTCGACTTTGCCATCGCCGATATCAGAGCGGTTTATGACAACGCCGAACGGTATCCGTAATTTTCGCAGCACCCCAACCGCTAAAATAAGGTCGTTCAAACCGAAAGGCGTCGGCTCTGTGACCAACACACAAAAATCACTTCCTTTGACTGCCGTGATCACCGGGCATGAGGTTC
>JAQTZX010000078.1 GCA_028687525.1 Candidatus Omnitrophota bacterium | reverse complement strand
GTCTTCCAGATTCCGGGCAGACAGCATGCGGGCCAAAGGCTCCAGTCTCCGGACATCCGCGTATTCGTTTACGCAATTCTCTCCGCCGTCGAAAACAGGATCTTCCCCGGCAGGTTTCCAGGAGATATACCGGAACGTGCTCTCCCGGGCATACCAAATACGGACGTCCGTCATCTCTTTCCCTCTCGTGGAAACAATAATTAAATACCCGTCTCGAATAGTGATCCACCGGTCATCCGCGACGCGAAGGCTCACCTCGCCGTCCGACGAAAAATCGCTTTTTCCCTTGCGATCCTCCAAAGAAATGATCCTTCCGTTTCTAACGCGCACGCGGCTTACCTCTCCGACACCGAAATTCAGTTCATAATCCCGGTTAAGATGTTCGACTGCAATCAAGGGCATTTCTTTTTTATTGTCGCTGATTCTGGCATCCGGGATCAAGTTCCCCAATAATCGTATAACAAACTGATTTTTGATTTTCTCGAAACGCAGTTCTCTCGCATATCCGTTTTCATCGGCTAACGCTATAAAGAATTCGAACAATGAAGTACCGACCTTCCGCTTCCGATATCTAAATTGGAGTATCTGAACATTGGTGACCTTGATAAGCTCCGCGCTCATTATAAAAGCGATATAACCAAGATAATCTCCGTTCAAGTAAACATTCAACTCTACGGATCCTTTCATTTCAAAAGGAGCTATCGAACGCAGAACAATACGATCTTCCCCGCGCATCCATTGTATGTATTTTATTTTGCCTGAGTCATCCCGCACAACTTCATAAAAGCGCGGCTCCAAAGAGAGTTCCGGCTGTCCGGCTTGAGTTCCGCCGTCAATATCCAGCAGCCGGTCGATCTCCTCGATCCCCGTAGGTTCAAGCTTGCGGACCGTCTGCTTCGGCCACGTGACCAATACGTGCGCCGCGCCTTCTTCGTCATACGCAAACAGGAAAATTGTGAAATACTTCTTTTCTCCCTTTGTAATCACGCGGGCATTTTTTCCGGGAATATCCATAAAGAGGCGCTCACCGGCAAAATCAACGACTATAAACTCACGGCCAATCTGCACCGCGCCGTAAACTTCTTTGGTATCGGATATTCCTGCTTTTTTGAGAAGATCACGTAAAATTTCGGTATCCGCTCCGCCATCAAAGGTGTCGCTGAATCCCGCCGCAAGCATTTCTTTTTCATTTTCTTCCCAGGAACGTATTTCTGCCTCGTAACCATGCTCTCGGGCGATTGAAAACACCTCTTCAACTATGATCGCGCGATGGGATCGCCACACAGGCTCGTCATAGTCGTAAGACACCAGACCCGAATTAAAAACGAGGCTGTGCATAAAATCCGCTATTTCCTTCCGCACTAAACCTCCTCTGCAAGCTGCCAGCTTATACTTTTCCCCGTTGAATAAAACATCGCCAAGTCCGATATTAAAATCTGCGATAGCATAAAGGCCGAGCTCAAAATAACTCTCGGTTATCATCCTTACGATTATTCTCATAAAAGGCGCGTACGAATTTTCAGACATTATAACCTTTCCGTCATAATCAATCATAACAGGCGTGACCGGATAAAAATTTTCAAGATATTCACAGATATAAAAAGGCACCTTATAATTAACACCGTCTATTTTCATATCAGCCGCGCCTTCCGCGAAAACATCCATAACATGTTCCGGATTACTGCCATGCAGCAACTGAAGCCCCTGAAATTCCCGGGAGAGAGGATTCTGCTTCATAAAACAATCCCCGGGCATGGCCTTCTGCGCTATAAACAACGCGAACTGAAGATCGTCCGCGGTTTCCCGCTCTTTCCCCTTTTTGTTCCAAAAAGCCTTGCCTGAATAAATCCTCGCGTCGGGGCCGCCGTTTATTTTCCTGAAAGAGAAATGGCCGTTAAATAAAGCCGTTGCCGGGTCAATCTCCCCATATGCGCAGGCCCCAAGCAAAGCCGCCTCTACCACCCCGCGCTGCGTGAAGATATCCGAAATAAGGGCTTTAAAATCAAGAGTGGAATGCTTTTTTTCTTGCTCATCACTAACGAATATCGTCCTTGCAGGGTCATAATCCTTAATGTTAATTTCTCCGCCGTCGCAGGGGATTCTTCCTTGCACGATGGCGTCGGCCGCGTATGCTGCTAAAGCAGCAGGCACACCTTCACGACTAAATTCCATATACGCTCCCAGGCCTTTATTAAACGCGGAAGTACAGACATCGTACACCGAATGGGCAAATTGATATTTTTTGCCTCCGAGCGCGTTCTGCTCTCCCCATGCTGCTATGATCGCTTCGATAAACTCAGCCTGCCGTGCACGGGCTATTTCCCATGCCGTTTGCAGCGGCAGGTATCTGGCATATACCGATTTTTCGACCTCGTGATACAATATCTCGGCGATACTCAGAAAGTCATCCCGATAAGAATCATTTCCAAAAATATAAATAACGTCTTTTTCTTTATATGCCTCAAGCCTGTTTTCTTCCGTGCTCGAAATCCAATAGATCTTCAATTCTGACAGGAAAGCCTCACATTGGAATAACCCGTAGACTGCTCCGTCCTTTTCTCCGCGCATATGAAGCGGCACAGACAACCATTCCAATTCAGGCACATACCCTTTTGCCTTGCGGACAACCTCATCCCCGATAATATCTTCCACTAAATTGCTGCTCCCGGCCACGCGTATCATCTCTTTATACCGGAAGATGTATTTTTCCGAAGTTTCCCCCCTGAAAGTAATAATCCCGCCCTTATCCATTGGTTCGAAAGGAGGCCCGTAAATCTTCAAACCTCCGTCCTTCATTGTTCCCACGGCACTTGTTTCCTGCAAAAGGACGACTCCGGAAGCCCCCCTATAAGGCTGCCCCCAACCGGCCACGGTACGGTAGAACACCTGGGGAGCGAATCCGGAACCACCCATAAAAATATAAACAGCCGCCTCCATTGGAATGCCAATTATCCAGCCACGCCTGCCTGCCGGACAGGCAGGGATGGAAAAGGCACCCATGGAGGACGGCTTATATTCAATTGATAGAATTGATTTTTTAGGAATGCGCGTGGCAAAAGCGGAATAAATCTGAGCAAAGATATTCGCGGAGAAATAATTCGAGATTGTCTGAACGAGCGGAGGGCCGGTACGAAGATAAACTCCCGCCAGGATCAATTCTGTTCTAACCGCTCTATGCCCGCCAATCCGGCTCCAACCCATTTTACGGAGAAAAGAATCCGAAACGTAATGAACATCGCCTCTTCCCATCCGGGCAAGTACCTGCTTAAGCCCCCGCCAATCCTTCCGAGCGAGCACATTCCGGTAAGCAGCGGCAAAAGCCTCGATATTCACGGCGCCCAAAGGCAGAGGAACAGAAGATACATCTTTCACAGTGCCGCGCATCACCCTGGGGAAACGCGGTTTCGACGTTCCGGCATGTTCCGATTGCCTGCCGCCGTCTTTCTTCTTTTCTTTCTGCCGGACGCTTTCCAGCTCATCAGATAAACTCTGTACTTTCTCCCACTGTTGAAGAGCCCTGTCCATCTGTTCCAAATAGAACGCATGTACGATAGTGGCCAAAGCAACGAGAAGAAAAAACCTACGCAGAAAAAGATCCGGTATAAACAATGCCGCAACCAAAAACGCTGTCGCAATCACAATCGACTTTATTGTCTCCTTCAATAAACCGGCAACGCGTTCCCGTAATCGTGTGTTTTTATCCTCTTCTGTTTCTCTTTGGCTGCCTCCGTCAAACGCCCGTTCCTCCCCCCCGTCGAGGCGGATACGATAAGCCGCCAGCAAGACGGCTGCTGCCTCATCAACTATAACCAGCGTCTTTTCCGGAACGGTATGCAGGTAGGTCGCCGGGAAATCCGAAGTCATCTCCGCCTCCAGCAGATACCGGACTTCCCGGGATTTACTTGTTCCGGAAGCCGCGATAATGATGTTGCGCGAGCTAAGAATATCTGCTATACCCAGAGTAATTGCTTTACGGGGGAACACGTGCAGGCTGCAGTCGACTTCATCCCATAAAGGAGCGTTTAAGGCGCATCTGAATTTAGTCTCCACGCTAAAATCGGTCAATTCCACTATTCTTGCGCGCGACACCATCGAAGAACCCGGCTCATTAAAACCTATATGCCCTCCGATCAGCTTTCCATCGGACTCTTGGACCAGCCCAAGCCCCAAGAATGCCAGATCTGCACCCCCAAGCTCCTTAAGAGTTTCTCCAAATTTCACGGCAATGTCTTGGGCCTCCTCCTCACCGGCATCTTTCGGGACATAGGGAACGATCAAATTGGGATGCGCTTCATAGAACTCCCTCAAGAAATGCTCTTTGTCCGCGTTCGGGGGGATATCTCCATATGTGTAGCGATAGGAATGCAGGTACATGTACATCTTGAAGTTGCGGGTATCATCCAATCTCAAGCCGATGGGCGAATCCACGGTCACGAACCGCGCCCTTGAAATATCAACTTCATTATCTGCCGCCTTCCCCGCCAATTTTCGGTAAAATCCCAGCGGTGTATTGCAGCCCGGAACGATCATCACCGCTTCCGGCTTCTTCCTGATCAGATCGCCCGCGATGAGGGTAACCGTTTCGCTCAACCGTTCATAGTCTTCGACAATGACATAGGGCAGTTTCTTATCAAAACGGATGGCGGGCAAAAATTCATCCGGGATCCAATGATCAAAATTTCCGCCATCCCCACGCCAATTTCTTCTATCTCTATAAATCTCCTCCCCGGCTTTCCATAATTTATCTGAAAAGCGGGAATATACAATGCTTGAGATGGGGTATTGATAGCTGGAATCCCGGCTGCGCGCCGCTTTCCACAACTGATACGTTTCTTCCCTGAATTCTTCTGTGAGTGCCTCATGAACAATGGCGGGTTTAGGCAAAACCCCGCTCTCCTCAACCAATCTTTTATATACCGAATCCGGGGAATACGAACCCGGGCCGTTTATTTCGGGATACCTGGCGTATGTCCACAGTTGTTCCTGACCGGTCAATGCGCTCGTTTTCGGAGGTTCGGAGCACATGTGTTGTCTTATGCCTTGAATCTTATTCCATCCGATCTCAGGCAAAAATAAGAACGTCTGGAAACAGCCGACATCTTCCTCTCTGAAAATTTTCCAGCGCTCAACCAGCCGCTCCGCTTGCGTGCCGCCGTCAGGCCGTAACCCGGCGCGGCGCGGTATCTTGATATCCCACAGCCGGACGATCACGCCGCCGGCAATTTCAACTCTTTCTGGATCCTTCACCCAGGAAAGCAGTAACGCCGCCGCCCGCTTCCTCGCCTTAAAAGCCTCTTCCAACATCCCCGCCCCAGCGTAATTGCGGATTGCGAAATAAGATTGTTTCCCGAATGCTTCCGCATTGTCCAGCCTGAGCCAGTAACCGGCTGATTTTTCGTTATAAACGGCGGCCGGCAAAAATTCCTGTTCGTGGAAATACCACGATGCTATGGCGCCTGCCGCTACCGCGCACTGCCGGTATTTATTAGCTTTCTCCCAAAGCGTGAACGCGATGGAAAATTTCCTGATCATCACATCGCTGAATGTATCGCTCGCAGACAGGTCATTCCAAGCTATATCGGCTGATTCCAAGGCAAATTCCGCCTCATCGGTATCATGCTCCATTGCAGCTCTACTATCCGCCAATTCTGCGGCAAACAGGTTATACTCGGCTGACTTCAATAAATTTCCCAGTCTGCGGTATATGCGCGCCGTGAATATCAAAGATTGAATAATCTGCCGGGAATCGCCTGTTGCCGCATCCAAAGCCAGAGACCGTTCAGCGCATTCAATTTCCTTCAGAGTATTTTGTGCATTCCGGTAATCACGAGAAGCATGAGCATACAGCCGGGCAGCTTTGCGCGGATCACGCGGGATATATCGCCCTTTGAGCGGGCCGGAACTTAACCACTCAAATATCCTCGCGCGCAGCTCGGTAAGCTCTGCCGCAAGCTCGAAATATTCGTCTTGCTCTGCATGGAAAACTGCCGGCTTGATATTATTCTTGATTTTTAACAAAGCGCTTATGGCTTCTTCCGAAGAGATAATGCCGTGCCCGGCTTTCTCAAAGATCAAGCCGATCTGCCGCGAGAGAACAGATACGTCAATAACTTCCAATTCCGGCACGCTGCCACCGTCTTTCCCCTGTGCGCGGGCGGCGTTTTGTGATCCGGATTCAGCGGCGATAGTTTTTATGGATTTCCAGGCGATGGACAGGCGTATTTCAATTTTGGCGAATAAGAAACCGGAACTTATTTCCAGGATCATGGCCGAGGCCCCGCCGTCATTTTTACGCGCGATACCGGTCAAAAGATATTTCAGAGCGTCATCCGCCGCAGTAAAAACCCTGAACAGGTCCAGATCTTCTTTATTGCAGAGGATTTCTTTTTCAGGGGCCTGATGATACATAAGGTCTGCTATGATATTTTTAATGGGAGTATAGAACTCCTTTTCCCGTGAATCAATAAGCGCGAACGGCCGTTCCGGCACTTTTTTGGTCTGCATCACCACGACGATGGAAAAAATCCTGGACATTGTTTCCAGCAATCCCGGAATAGCCGCGTATCCTTTCGCGTTTTCCGTACAGAGGATATCATGGTTGGTCTTACGCTTCACGATGATCAAATTATCTCCTATACTCAGCTCCTCAGCGGTTAAAGGCAGGTCGTTCTCGGTTAGACTGAGTATTGCCTGTACCAGGTGCATTGTTCCCATTTCCCGCGCGGCTCTCAGCACCGGTTCGAACAAAACGCCCCGTTCCGTCAGGCAAACCGGT
>JAQTZX010000077.1 GCA_028687525.1 Candidatus Omnitrophota bacterium | reverse complement strand
CTCAGCTAAGGAAAAAGCATAAGCTCCTGCCTAATTTCAAGTTGGTAGATACCTGCGGCGCGGAATTTGAAGCTTATACTCCTTATTATTATTCCACTTACGATACCGGTGGGGAAAGCCGGATTACGAATAAGAAAAAGATAATTATTTTGGGCGGCGGACCGAACCGAATCGGGCAGGGGATCGAGTTTGATTATTGCTGCTGCCATGCGTCGTTCGCCCTAAAAGAACTGGGATTCCAGACCATCATGGTGAATTCCAACCCCGAGACGGTATCCACCGATTACGATACTTCCGACAAGCTGTATTTCGAGCCGCTCACTTTTGAAGACGTCATGAATATCGTGGATCGTGAAAATCCGGACGGGGTTATTGTTCAGTTCGGCGGACAGACGCCGCTCAAGTTAGCCGGGGCGCTCGCTGACGCCGGTGTCCCGATTATCGGCACTTCCGTGGAATCCATTGATATCGCGGAGGACCGGGATAAGTTTGCCCGGTTAATACAGAAATTGAAAATTCCCCAGCCTGTCAACGGTACCGCAATGTCCGTCGTCCAGGCGCGGGATATCGCGGAGAAGATCGGTTATCCCGTGCTGGTGCGGCCGTCTTATGTGCTGGGCGGCAGGGCCATGCGCATCGTGTACGGCGCGGATTCGCTTGATGAATTCATCAGGGAGGCGCAGGAAGCCGCTCCGGATTCCCCGGTGCTTATAGATAAATTCATGGAAGACGCGGTGGAAGTGGATGTCGATGTGATTTCCGACGGCACCCGTACTGTCATAGGCGGTATCATGGAGCATATCGAAGAAGCGGGGGTGCATTCCGGGGATTCGGCCTGTGTCCTGCCGCCGCATACCCTGGGTGATGAGATCAAAGATACGATCCGTAAATATTCGTTCGCCCTGGCCCGGGCGCTGAAGGTGAAAGGATTGATGAATGTGCAGTTCGCGGTGAAAAACAACTCGGTGTATGTGCTGGAAGTCAATCCCCGCGCTTCCCGTACCGTGCCTTTTGTGAGCAAGGCCACCGGAGTCCCCTTGGCAAAGATCGCGGCCAAGGTGATGGCGGGCAAAACACTGGAGGAGCTCGGGTTTACGCTGGAAAAAGAGCCGGGGTATGTTTCGGTGAAGGAGGCTGTCCTGCCTTTCTCAAGGTTTTCCGGGGTAGACATAATCCTGGGGCCGGAGATGAAATCCACCGGAGAGGTCATGGGGATCGATTATTCGTTCGGGAAGGCGTTTTATAAATCGCAGGTTGCCGCGAACCAGGCATTGCCTCTTGCCGGAAAAGTTCTTATCAGCATAAAAAACGATGATAAAAGGAATTTTGTTTTTATAGCTAAAAAGCTCGCCGATATGGGATTCAAGATAATCGCTACCAAAGGAACATGGAAGGTCCTGCATAACAACAATATCGAAGCTGATATGGTCGGCAAACTGGGTGAAGGGGATTACCGGATTTTCGATCTGATCAGAAAAGGAGAGGTCACGCTTATTATTAATACGCCTTCCGGGGAACGCGGTCAGTCGGATATGAAGGACATACGCGGCCTGGCGGTCATGCACGGCCTGCCCTGTATCACCACCCTTCAGGGCGCGCAGGCGGCGGTGAACGGTATTGAGTCCATGCTTAAGGGTGATTTTGAAGTGAAGCCGATACAGGAGTATATTAAGGAGTAGAAAAAATGTGCGCTATATTCGGGATATTCGGGCATAAAGACGCGGCAAGCCTGGCATATCTGGGGTTATACGCTTTGCAGCATCGCGGAGAAGAAAGCGCGGGCATTGTGGTTCGTAACGGAAGGAAAGCCCGGGTTCATAAAGGTATGGGCCTGGTGAGCGATGTCTTTGCCCAGGAAACGCTCAAGGGCCTGCATGGTGAATTGGCAATAGGTCATACCCGATATTCCACTACCGGCTCAAGCAGTTCTAAAAACATTCAGCCGTTCCTTTTTGACCATAAAAAAAGCCAGATTGCCATAGCGCATAACGGTAATATCATAAATGCCTTGGGTCTGCGCAATGCCCTGGAGGGGAAAGGTTCGATCTTTCAGACTACCATGGATACCGAAGTGATCGCGCATTTGATCGCCGGTTCCGAAGACGGGGATTTCCGGGCAAATATAATCGGGTCTTTGTCGCAGGTGCAGGGGGCTTATTCACTGGTAATGATGTTCAATGATGTCTTGGTGGGCGCCCGTGATCCGTATGGTTTCCGTCCTTTATGCCTGGGAAAGCTTAATGATGCTTATATACTGGCCGGTGAAACCTGCGCGCTGGATCTTATCGGCGCGCGCTATGTGCGGGATATTGAGCCGGGAGAGGTCGTTTTTATACACAAGAACGGTTTGGAAGCGGTAAAGCCGTTCCCCCGTGCCGGGCACCGGATGTGCATATTTGAATACATTTATTTTGCCCGGCCGGACAGTAATATATTCGGCAGAAATGTATACCTGACCAGGAAAGAGCTGGGCAGGCATCTTGCCCGGGAATCCCCGCTTGATTGCGATTTGGTCATGCCTGTCCCGGATTCGGGGAATTCCGCGGCCATAGGTTTCGCCCAGGAATCGGATATTCCTTTGGAATACGGGTTGATCCGGAATCATTATGTGGGAAGGACTTTTATTCAGCCTACTCAATCCATCCGTGATTTCCGGGTGAAGGTGAAACTTAATCCTATCCGCGACGTCCTGCGGGGCAAGCGTATAGTTGTTATCGAGGATTCCATTGTCCGGGGTACGACCAGCCGGATACGGGTAAAGACTTTGCGCGCGGTGGGCGTAAAACAGGTGCACATGCGGGTAAGCTGCCCGCCTCTGCGTTTTCCCTGTTATTTCGGCATAGACTTTCCTACACAGAAAGAATTGATCGCCGCCCGGCACAGCGTCAGGCGGATCAGCGATTTCCTGGGAGTGGACAGCCTCGAGTATCTAAGCAGGGATGAGATGTTGAATTCCATGCCTTTGCCGAAAGATGAATTCTGCACAGCTTGTTTCGACGGAAACTATGTTATGTGCCCGAATAAGAAGATATGCAAGGGGATACTGGAGTGAGGGCAGGGTTACATAAAGGGATTAAAATACCGGAGTCAAAGAAATTAGGACACCGGGTTCTGCCGGTTGACCATTCGACGCAGGCCGCGGCTTCATCCGTGGGCCTTTGCTCGTGGTTCCGCCCCACGGGCGGAAAACAAACGGTGCCGCGGGCTTTGCCCGCGGGGCTCCACATCAAAAAAACAGCCGCAGTTTTAAGGAGTTATGTATGTCTAAATATATCTTTATAACCGGTGGAGTTGTTTCGAGCCTTGGCAAGGGGATTACCGCCGCATCCGTAGGGAAACTCCTGGAATCCCGCGGTTTGAAGGTCACTATTATCAAATGCGATCCGTATATCAACGTCGATCCCGGGACCATGAATCCCTATCAGCATGGGGAGGTTTATGTGACCGATGACGGCGCGGAGACCGATCTCGACCTGGGGCATTACGAGCGTTTCACAAACGCCAAGCTTACCAGGGATAATAATATCACTACCGGTAAGATTTATTATTCGGTAATAACCAAGGAGCGGGCGGGTCATTACCTGGGGAAAACCGTCCAGATAATCCCGCATATTACCGATGAGATAAAAAACGGCATTAAGAAGGTCGCCGCGCATCAGAAAGTGGACGTGGTTATTGTCGAGATCGGGGGGACGGTCGGGGATATCGAGGGGTTGCCGTTCCTGGAAGCGATACGGCAGCTGCGCCTGGAATTGGGCAAAGACTATGCCATTAATATTCATGTTACTCTGGTGCCGTATATTAAGTCCGCGGGCGAGATAAAAACCAAGCCTACCCAGCACAGCGTAGGGACACTGCGCGAGATCGGCATTATTCCGGATATTATCGCCTGCCGTACGGAGAAGCCGTTGAGTAAAGAGACACGGGAAAAAATAGGCCTTTTCTGCAACGTGGATACGGAAGCGGTGATCCCGGTCATAGACGTGAAAAACATCTACGAAGTCCCGGTGGTGTTAAAAAAAGAATGCCTGGACGCGCTGATAGTCAGGTTATTGAACCTGCGCTGCGCGGACAGCGATCTGTCGGTATGGGAGAACGAAGTTTTGAAGCGGTTAAAACAATCTTCCCGGGAAGTGCGTATAGCGGTGGTGGGAAAATATATCGCTCTTCAGGATGCTTATAAATCCATTTATGAAGCGCTCACTCACGGGGCGATCGCCAACGGCGTGAAATTATACATTAAGAAAGTCGATTCCGAAGATATCGAGAAAGACGGGCCTGAAAAACATCTTTCGGATGTCGGCGGAGTCCTGGTTCCCGGCGGGTTCGGAGGCAGGGGGATGGAAGGCAAGATCGCCGCTATCCGGTACGCGAGGGAAAAAGGTATGCCTTTTTTAGGCATTTGCCTGGGAATGCAGATGGCGGCGGCGGAATTCGCGCGCAATGTCTGCGGATTAAGCCGGGCAAATTCCACCGAGTTCGATAAAAACACCAGATACCCGGTGATCAGCCTTCTGGAAGAACAAAAGAAAGTAAAAGAAATGGGCGGATCAATGCGTCTGGGGGCGTATGAATGCAGGATTAATAAAGATTCAAAGGCTTATGATGCCTACCGGCGCGAAACTATTTTCGAACGCCACCGCCACCGGTATGAATTTAATAATAAATACCGGGAAGTCATGAAAAAAAACGGTTTGATATTTTCCGGTTTTCACCCGAAGGGAGACCTGGTGGAGATGATAGAATTGAAAACCCATCCCTGGTTCGTGGCCTGTCAGTTCCATCCCGAATTCAAGTCAAAACCCGATAAAGCCCACCCGTTGTTCAAAGAGTTCATTAAACATTCAATTACGTAACAGGGTGCTGAAAAACCTCTTAAGCAGTCTGATCAAAAAGCCTGCCTGCCGGCAGGCAGGCTTTTTCATCAGACTGGTAATTAAATATTTACGATTGCTTTTGCCGCCGGCTTACGCTATAATCGGTTTCAAGAATCCATGACAATGAATACAAGCGTTTTGCAGATAATGTTTTTTACCGTAATGCTGGCTGTCTCCGGAACGTCCGTTTCTTCTGTCTGCGCGGAGCAGTTAAGCGGCAGGCGGGCGGCGGAATACATAAGCGGTTTCGCGGATAAATTCACCGGCCGGAAGTATTCTGCGCTGATACTGGAACGGCGTAACCGCAGTCCCGAAACCGGCGGTATGATAGATGCGCTTGTGTTCATCCCCGCGCGCGGAGGCGCGCAGGGATGTACGTATCGTTTCATCCGCCGGCTCGATGAGGATTATGTGGTCGGGTTGTATGCCGCAGAAGGCCGGGAATTCGCCGCGGTGACCGCCGGGGATATTCCCGGGTACCGGAGAATGATCAAAGGTAACATGATGTCCGCCTTTGTCATTCTGGACCGGGACGGGACGGAGGAGGCGGTTGTGTATTGCGGGATACGGCCGTGCAGGATTGTATGGAACAGGAAACGGGACGGAGAGGTTTTACTTGAGATTTCCGGAACGTCCAAGAACGAAGGGTTCAGGGGGGGCGAATTTTCGCGCGAGGGAATATTCAAATGAATTGAGAACGGTTGATTTTCCTCTCGCGTTTTCTTTTTGCAATCACCGCTGACCATTCGGCGCAGGCCGCGGCTTCAGCCGTGGGCCTTTGCTCATGGGTCCGTCCCACGGGCGGAAAACAAACGATGCCACGGGCTTTGCCCGCTGGCCTCCACCGGTTTTTATGAAGATCCTGAAAAAAATTTTCCTCGCCGCGTTTATCGCCTCCGCCGTCTTTTTCGGGACGTATTTTTTATGGTTTTCTCCCCGTTTTGTCGTTCCCATCCTGATGTATCACCGGTTCGGATATCAGAATAATTCTCTTTCTGTTACCCCGGAGAATTTTGAACGCCAGCTGGCATATCTTAAGAACAACGGCTACCGGGTTATTTCTCTGGATGAGCTTGTGCAGGGGATAGCGCAAAATAAGAGATTCGGCCGTAAGACCGCGGTCATCACCGTGGATGACGGCTGGGAAGATAATTATATCTATGCCTATCCGGCATTGAAAAAGTTCGGATTTCCCGCCACAATCTTTCTTGCCTTGGATCTCATCGGGACAAACCCGGAATTCCTCACCTGGGAACAGGTCAAAACCATGCAAAAGGACAACATAAGTTTCGGGTGCCATACCAGAAATCATACTTATCTTCCCGCGGTTAAAGACCCGGACAGGTTGAAGGATGAGATTGACGGCTGTAAAAACATGCTGCAGAGGGAGCTTGGTGTCCCGGTTGAATGGTATTGTTACCCTACCGGCGGTTTTACCGAAAAGGTAAAAGCATTGGTGAGAAAAGCGGGTTATAAAGGTGCGTGTACCACGGCGCGCGGTTTCGCGGATTTGAACAAGGATGTGTATGAATTAAAGAGGGTTAAGGTTACCAATTCCGATACCGTCAAACCGTTCAGTTTCCGGGCGAAACTTTCCGGTTATTACAACTTGTTCAGAAGGAAAAAAGCCGGCGGGTGAGATGTTACATACTGATGAGGCTTCAGGGGTAATGTACCGGGAATGGGCAGTTCCCGTTCCGCGGGCCGTATTGTTGCTGGTGCACGGACTTGGCGCTCACAGCGGCCGGTGGGAGGCGTGGGGGGATTTCTTTCTTTCCCGCAATATCGCGTCATTCGCCGTTGAACTTAAAGGTTTTGGCGAGACGCGGGAAGAACCGGGTCATATTGATTCTTTTTCCGTTTACCTGCGGGATATACGTTCCCTGTGCGGAGTAATCGGCAGGGAGTTTCCGGGGAAAA
>JAQTZX010000076.1 GCA_028687525.1 Candidatus Omnitrophota bacterium | reverse complement strand
AAACGCTCTCGAGAACAAGAGCTTGATGGGGCAGAGGCCGAACGGCGGGCGCAGTTCCCGGTATGAGATCGTCAGGATGAATGCGGAAGTGGCCGCGCGAGTCCCCACTGTGAATGAGGCCAGGACGCAGTTTGACGCGGCGGCGGAAACTTTGAAGAAATTGATCGATGCGGATCCCGGTTGTACGATTTCGCTTACGGGCAGTTTCCGGGACAACTATGATGAATTCAGTTACGATAAGCTCGTGGTCGCCTTGTATAAACAGGAGCCGACATTGAAAAGCCTGGAGAAGAGCATCGAAGCGGCCGAGGCGAAGGTGAAAAGCAGGTATGCCGGTTTTCTGCCTACGGTATCGGCGTTCACCTCCTGGAATTACTCCGGAGGATCGAATGAAGAGGAATTCGTGAACAGGAGCAATCTGGACCGGTATTCGTTTGCGGGTTTTAAGGTTTCCATCCCGGTCTGGGAAGGAGGGGAGAAAGAAGCTTTGCTCAGCCAAGCCATGGCGGACAGGGAAATAGCGGTTCTCAGGAGCAGGCAGGCGGAGAAAAATTTTCTCCTCGAACTGAAAAAGGCGTTCCTGGAATACGAACAGTATAAGGATAATCTCACGGCGAACAACGAAGCCGTCGCCCTGGCCGAAGAATCGTTCAAACAGACGCAGGAGATGTTCGCTTCCGGGCAGGTGACCCTGACCGATCTGAATGATGCGGAACTTCTTCTTACCAATCAAAGGCTTAATAAAGAGATGACCCTGTTTAACATCAACATAACCCGGGCAAAGATAGAAAAACTGATTGCCGGGCAATACAGTGAGCAGACCAATGAAAAAAAATCATAAGCGGGCCATATACGCGGGGATAGTGCTGGCGTGTTTTCTTGCCGTATTCATAAGGATAAGGCTGGTGAATGCCGACCGCGGCCGGGTTATCGTCAGTTTTGTCTGCGAATGGGAGCGGTCCGGTAAGCCGGTGACGGTGGAAAAGATCGCGGCAGGAGATGTTCCGGTGTATACCAAGCTTACCGTCCGGGGAACTGAGCAGAAACGCGGCACGGGTTTTGTCACCGGGGATATAAAGGATAAACTGCGGGAGGGGCAGGAGGTTTGCCGCTCCGATGCCGGCGAACCATGCGGTACGATAACCTCACTGGGCAGGGAATTGGATGTCGATACCGGGATGTTTCCTGTAGAGGTTGAATTCAAAGAAGCTGTTCCGGCGGGAGCTTTATCGGTGGTTTTTGTGCGCACACAGATATTATCCCGGGTGCTGGTGGTGCCTAATGATATCCTGGATTTTTCCGGGGATGATTATTATCTTTGGAAAGTGGAAAATGGGCAGGCAAAAAGAGTTCAGGTAAAGATCGATTCCCGCAACGGCTACGGCACGGTGATTAGCGAGGGGATTCACGCGGGAGATCAAATAGTTTTCAACGGCCGCAGTATGTTGACGGAAAACGATAAAGTGCGGATTGTCTCCAGTGCGGCGCCGCGGCAAACCGGTACCAAAGGCAGGTCGCTATGATAGAATTTTTTGTAAAACACCGCGTTACCACCATTATGTTCGTCCTGGTATTTGTCGTGCTGGGCCTGTATAGTTATTCCAATCTGCTGGTTGAAGAGAATCCGAAGATGGATTTTCCCATCGTTACGGTTTCGGTGACCTATCCGGGCGCAACGCCGCTGGAAGTGGAAACCCTGGTCGTGAAAAAGGTCGAGGATGCGGTTTCCGAGATATCCGAGATCAAGAATATCGAAAGCAGGGCATATGAAAGCCTGGGATTTGTTTCCATCGAGTTTTTGATCGAAGCGGACGTCAATGTCAAATCCATCGAAGTGAAAGACAAGGTTGACGCGATACTCAACGATCTCCCGGATGCCGTCGAGAAACCCGTGATCGAGAAATTCGATCCTTTGATCGTGCCGGTAATGGAACTGGTGCTTTCCAGCGATACGCTCGACGGCCGCGACCTCTATGAGTATGCCGACAAGACCCTGAAAACGAAATTTTCCTCTATTGCCGGCGTGGCCAAGGTCGATGTTTACGGCGGCAAAAAACGCCAGATCAACGTATGGCTGGATCCGATGCTCATGAAACAGCATTATATTTCTATCGGCGAAGTGATCGGCGCGATGAAGGCCAAGAACCTGAATATCCCTGCCGGCGCGCTGGAGAAGGGTTTTAATTCCCAGGGGGTCAGGTTTACCGGGGAATTTGAAAGTGTAGATGAGATCGCGCAGATGCGGATGGTTTCTTCCGACGGCTCGAGTTTTCAACTCAAGGATATCGCGGTTATCCAGGATGGTTATAAAAAGATAGATTCCATGGCCCGGTATAACGGCAGGGAAGTGGTGGGTCTTTCGATCAATAAGGCCTCGGACGGAAATGCGGTGTCCATTGCCCGGGAAATGGAGCGGCGGCTGGATTCGTTCCGGAAAATCCTGCCGCAGGGCATAAAGCTGGATATCGCCACGGATACCACCACGTTCATTGTTAATGAGACTAATGATACGAAATGGAGCATTCTTGCCGGCCTTTTGCTTACCGCGGCAATTCTTTATTTATTCGTGGGCAGGTGGGATATCGCGGTCATCGCCTGCATCATTATCCCGACTTCGATCGTTTCGACTTTCTTCCCGATGTGGGCGTCCAAGTTCTCTATCAACATGCTGACTCTGCTTGCCATAGCTTCCGTGCTGGGAACGCTGATCTCAAACGCCATTGTCATCATCGAGAATGTTATGGTCCATCTTGAACGGTCCAACGATCCGGTCAAGGCGGCTATCGACGGTACGAAAGAAGTCGTTATCCCGGTTATCGCCGCCACCGGCACGAACCTGGTCGTTTTTATGCCGCTTTCCATGATGGGCGGGATTGTCGGGGTATTTATGAAGTCGTTCGGCCTCACGGTTGTCTATGCCACGCTTTTCTCATTGCTGGCTTCGTTTTGCCTGACGCCCATGATGTGCGCCGCGATACTCAGGCCTAAAACAGAAAATAAACCGGCGACCGGCAGGCATAATATCTTTTTAGATGTAGTATTAACTCCTCTGCATTGGGTACGCAAAGGCATCGATGCCGGCATGGATTTTCTAAAAAAAGAATACCGGCATATCTTTGAGCTTATTTTCCGGTATCCCAAAACGACCATAGCTGCCGTTATCCTGTTGTTTTTCGGGGCGTTGATGCTGGTTCCGTATATCGAGAACGATTTTACCCCGAAATACGATGGAAATCAGTTTACCATAAACATGGTTTTGCCGCAGGGCTCTACCATAGAACGCACTCTGGAAGTCTGCAGGCTGGTGGAGGGATATCTGGAGAAAATCCCGGAGAAAAAATCGTATTTGACCAAGATAGGAGAGAATGGAGTCGAGAATGCCGCCATTACTTTTGACCTGGTGCCCTTAAAAGACCGCAAGCGGGAAGATACGGATATCATGGATGAGCTTACCAAGTTTATCGCCGCGATTCCCGATGTTGAAGTAAGTTATGACCGGGGCATGTCCGCCGAATCGGGCACCGGAGACGTGGCTATCGATCTGTACGGGGTCGATTATGACACCATGATCCGGCTTTCTCATAAGATGAAAGATTTGATGCAGGGAAGCGGATATTTTAAAAGCGTAATTCTGTCCTACAAATATCCCCGCGTTGAGATCCGGATGAAACCTTTGCAGGAGAAGCTTGTCGAATACGGGATCACCGCCGCCTCCGTCGGGTCGAGTTTCCGCTCGTCCGTGTACGGGGAGGATTCCAATACTTATAAGGAAAAAGGCGAAGAATACAAGGTCAATATCGAGTTGAATGACGTGTACGCGCAGGATTTCGACGATATAAAAGTAATGTCCGTGCTTTCGCGCAAAGGGCTTATTCCTTTGGATGAACTCGGGCATTTAACGACCGATAAAGCCATCCCGACTATCCGGCACCGGGATAGAGTGCGGGTCATACACCTTGACGGTTTCCTGGGAAAAAGTTCACTGGGTATTGTTTCGGGCATACTGGATAAAGAATTCAAGGCCATACAATTCCCGGAAGGGTACGGGTATAGGTATGTGGGGAGTTCGGAGTATATGGATGAGGCCAACCGGGAGCTTGGCAAGGCGTTTGTGCTGGCGGTTATCCTGACGTTCATGCTTTTGTGCGCCCTGATGGATTCGCTGGTGGCGTATCCCTGGGCGGTCATGACCACCGTGTTTACTTCCATCTCCGGGATGATCGCGGGGCTGTTTTTCCTGGGGCAGTCCATTAATATTGCGTCATTGATGGGCGTGGTCATGCTGGTGGGGATGGTGGTGAATAACGCGATCCTGCTTTTGGATTATACTTTGATAAAAATTAAGGAGGGGGTGCCGGTCAAGGAGGCTTTGTGGCTGGGGGCTTCCGAGAAATTCCGGGCGATCATGATGGCTTCCATCGCCATCATCCTGGGGGTTCTGCCCCAGCTCTGGTCGGTCATGGGGGCGAAACAATCCATGGGCGCGGTCATGACCGGGGGGATGCTCGCTTCGATCGTATTCACGTTCGTCCTTGTCCCCGTGGTTTTCTGGTACCTGGAGCGTTTCGAGCGAAAACTTTTCAAACAGTGAAAATATGGCGGATTCGAAATCACTGATTTTGATCACAAAACTGTTAAATAAGCATAAAATGGTTCTTGCCCACGGCAGGCGCGTTGCCGGATTTGCCTGCGCTATTGCCGGAGAAATGAAATATTGCGGTAAGGCGGTCGAGCACATCCGTTTCGCGGCGGTTGTTCATGATATCGGGAAAACGCGGTTACCGCCGGAAATTATCAATAAAACGGGGCCGCTCGACGAGAAGGAGCGGGTATTGATCAGGCAGCATCCGGAGGAAGGGTATCGTTTGCTGCGGGCCGTAAGATCAGATCCTGTTGTCGCGGAGGTAGCGCTGCAGCACCACGAAAGATTGGATGGTTCAGGATATCCGTTCGGCTTGCGGGCGGAGGATATCAACCCGGTCGCTAAAATAGTGGCGGTTGCGGATGTGATTGCGACAATGGTTTTCCCTCAAGTGTATAGGCCGGCATTATCCGTCAATAAAGCCCGGGAAGAGATCGCGCAAAACTGCGGTTTATTATACGATCCCGAAGTTGTCGCGGTAAGCATGTTGCTTCTTGAGAGAAAGGATTCCGTGTTTGAGGCGTCGTATCCGGATTCCGGGGAGGTGATTTAATGGTTTTGTTCCCCAAGGTAAGAAAACGGTTATATCTGTTCGGTATAATCGTTTTTTTTATGTCCGGATGCGCAAGCGCGCGGCACGCTGTTCCGGAGAATTTATTAGGCAGCGTCAGTATCTTCGGCCTGCGGGATATCCGGGCTTTCAGCGGGGTCCCCAGCGATTGTTTCAAGAATGATTTTTTAAGATTGTTTGAGCAGGAAGCGAAAGACAACCCGTCTTTTTTAAACTTTATCACCGGCCGGGTTTATCACGTGCTTGCCATTTCGGGGGGGGCCGCGAACGGCGCTTACGGCGCGGGATTGCTGAACGGGTGGTCGGAATCCGGTACGCGCCCGGTCTTTAAAGTAGTTACCGGCATAAGCACCGGTGCGATAATCGCCCCTTTCGCTTTTTTAGGAAGCGAATACGATGATAAGTTAAAAGAATTCTATACGAAATATTCCACGAAAGATATTATGCGGATACGGATTCCTTTCGTTAATTCTCTGGCAAGTACCCGGTCTCTGGAGCGGCATATCGAACGGTATTTTAACGAGCCATTGTTAAAAACGATATCCGCTGAATACGAGAAAGGCCGCAGGCTTTATGTGGGGACCACGAATCTGGATGCGGGACGGCTTGTTATCTGGGATATGGGGAAAATCGCCGCCATCGGCGGCGACAAGGCTTTAAAACTTTTCCGCAAGGTCATCCTGGCGTCGGCGTCTATTCCGGTTGTGTTCCCGCCTGTTTATCTGAACGCGGAAGTTAATGACGGAATGTATGATGAGATGCATGTCGATGGGGGGATAACCAAACAGGTGTTTTTCATCTACGATGTTTTGCAGGGGTTTGATAAAGCCCTTAAGGAAAAAGGGATTGATGTTTCCCGGGATAAATACAAAATTTATGTGATACGCAACGGTTATGTCGACGCGTTTTATAAAGAAGTCCCGGATAAGCTTTCCGCGATCGCCGAGCGCACGGTCGACTCTTTGACCAATTCCCAGAGTATCGGAGACTTGTATCAGCTTTACATGTTTTCGGCGAAAGGAAACGGTGATTTCAATCTTGCTTATATCCCGCCGTCCCACGTGCCGAGATCAAAAGAACTTTTCGATCCTGCTGAAATGCGGGAACTTTTCAACCTGGGTTTCGAAGAAGCTTCGCAGGGATATCCCTGGAGAAAAACTCCTCCCGGTATGAAAAAAAACTGATGTGAGATCCGGGTTGACAAAGACGAAAATCCGGGATATACTTTATGCACATGAAAAACTATTCTATCGAATTAAACGCGCTGCTTCAGGGACTGCTCCTATCTCTTTTACAGGGATAGGCTTGAGGAGGGGTGCGTTTAGTCATAGAATAACAGGTATATAAAGAAACAGAAACTAAAAGCCACCGCTTCCGAAAGAGGCCGGTGGCGTTTTTATTTTACGGGCCGCCGGAATCCAGGGAAGCGCCGGCGTAAAAGAAAGGCGGTCCGTCATGAAAACAAAAAGAATGCCGTTTCACCGGTACCATCCGTATCCTGCCGTATTTCTCCCGGAACGTTCCTGGCTCGGTAAAATCATAACCAAAGCGCCTGCCTGGTGCAGTATCGACCTGCGGGACGGCAACCAGGCCC
>JAQTZX010000075.1 GCA_028687525.1 Candidatus Omnitrophota bacterium | reverse complement strand
AATTTCGATTATCGATTTTCATAATAAGTTGATAGTGTAGTGGTAAAAAACAATTACGAATTTATAGAACATACCGCCGATATTGCTATCCGGGTTAAAGGTAAAGACCTGAAAGAACTATTCAAGAATGCCGCAGCAGCAGTTTTCGATATCATAGCCGAAAGAAAAACGAGTGAAGGAACCAATATCCGCCTGGCGGTTTCCCAGGAAGCGGATAATCTTGACGAGCTTTTCGTAAACTGGCTAAACGAGCTTCTTTCCCTATCCGCGGCAAAAGACCTGATTTTCACCGAGTTCAAAATAGATTCAATTGAAGAAAAAGCGTTGAAGGCCGCTGTTTTTGGCCAGAGAACGAACTCATTCAGGATGAAGGCCGAGATCAAAGCCGCGACCTATCACGAGTTAAAGCTGGAAAAGAACGATTCAGGTTGGCAGGCAACTCTGATCCTGGATGTTTAAAGGAACCTATGGCAGACTCGCATGATATCCCTTTAGAAAAAATCGATAATTACCGCTGGCGCCTGCCGAAGTCATATAAGCCCGGCATGCGCGTCCCGGGGATTATCTATGCCGATGAGAAACTATTGAAGGACATCAGGCATGATAAAGCTTTGGAACAGGTTGCAAACGTCGCGTTCCTGCCCGGTATCGTAAAGTCATCATTAGCCATGCCCGACATCCACTGGGGGTATGGTTTTTCTATTGGGGGGGTAGCCGCAACCGATATCGATGAAGGAGGCGTGATTTCTCCCGGAGGTGTCGGTTTTGATATTAATTGCGGCGTCAGAATGGTGAAAACGAATCTGCGCTTCGAAGACGTGCGGGATAAAATGAAGGACCTGGTGGCGTCGTTGTTCTCGAACGTACCCGCGGGCGTGGGATCGGAAGGAGATATACGCGTTAGTCAAAGAGAGGAAAAAGATATTCTCATCAAAGGCGCCAAGTGGGCGGTCGAAAAAGGTTACGGTACAGCCGAAGACCTGGAATGTACCGAGGAATACGGCGCCATTCAGGGCGCGGATCCCGCCGCGGTTTCAGAACGGGCTTTTGAACGCGGAAAGAAACAATCCGGTACACTCGGTTCGGGAAACCATTTCATAGAAGTGCAGGTTATCGACCAGCTTTACGACCGCGATGTCTGCGATGCCCTGGGATTCGACCTGGGGCAGGTCACTATTATGATCCACTCCGGTTCGCGCGGCCTCGGCTATCAGATTTGCGACGACTATACCAAAAGCATGCTGCGCTGCCTGGAGAAATACCACATCAATGTCCCTGACCGCCAGCTTGCCTGCGCCCCGGTTAATTCTCCGGAAGGCAGAGCATATCTGGCGGCCATGAAATGCGCCGCCAATTACGCCTGGGCCAACCGCCAGTGCCTCATGCATCTGACGCGCCGGGCATTTGAAAAAGTATTCGCCATGTCCTGGCAGAAAATGGGCATGGGTTTAATTTATGATGTTTGTCATAATATCGCCAAGATAGAAAAACATACTGTCGACGGCCAAGAGAAAACACTGTGTGTACACCGCAAAGGTGCCACCCGCGCATTCGCTCCCGGGCATCCGGCATTGCCGGAGCGCTACAAAAAAACCGGCCAGCCGGTAATCATCCCCGGCGATATGGGCAGGAATTCGTATTTGCTTGTGGGCACGCAAAAAGCCATGGAAGATACATTCGGTTCGACCTGCCATGGGGCGGGGAGGGTAAAATCACGTACCGCCGCCACCCGCACCATAGACGCGGGACAACTGTTGAAAGAATTATCCGCTAAAGGTATAATAGTGATGGCTTCCGGACGGGGCACTTTGGTGGAGGAAGCACCCCAGGCATATAAAGACGTGAACGATGTGGTTGATGTCGTGCACAACGCGGGGATTGCCAAGCGTGTTTGCCGGATGCGACCGCTCGGCGTTATCAAAGGATAAGATTTTGACAAAATTGTGACTGTCACAATTTTGCCCCATGAGGAGGCAATAATGCTCGATATAAAATTCATACGGGAGAATACCGGGATCGTGGAGAAAGCCCTGCGCAGCCGTAAGTCCAGCCTGTCGCTCGGCCCGCTGCTGGAAGCCGATGATGAGCGCAGGAAGGTTTTGTCCGAGATCGAAGAACTGCGCGCGCAGAGGAACAAAGCCAATGACGAGATCAGCGTATTATTAAAAGAGAAAAAAGACGCCAAAGAGAAAATCGAATCCATGCGCGGTATCTCCGGCAGGATCAGTATGCTCGAAGATGTATTCAAGGGGTATGAGGAAAAAGTGGATGATTTCCTTTTGACCATTCCCAATATTCCTCACGAGTCCGTTCCCGTGGGAGACCCGAGTAAAGCGCAGATCATGCGCACCTGGGGTACCCCCCGGCAATTCGATTTCAAACCCCTCACCCATATCGATATCTCCCAGCGCCTGGATATAATAGATTTTGCCCGCGCAACCAAGATCAGCGGCTCCAATTTTATCCTTTTCAAAGGCATGGGCGCGAAACTTGAACGCGCGCTCATCAACTTCATGCTCGACCTGCATACCGGAAAACACGGCTATACCGAGGTCTTCCCGCCGTTTCTGGTCAACCGCAGGTCGATGACCGGTACCGGGCAACTGCCTAAAATGGAAGAAGATATGTACAAGCTTAAAGACGAAGATCTTTTTCTTATTCCCACAGCCGAAGTCCCGGTGACCAATATATACAACGATGAGATACTGGAAGAAGATGCCCTGCCGGCCTGCCTGACCGCTTACAGCGCCTGTTTCAGGAGAGAGGCGGGGTCCTACGGGAAAGATACCAAAGGACTGGTACGTGTGCATCAATTCGACAAAGTGGAAATGGTGAAATTCGTGAAGCCGGAAACGTCCTACGATGAACTGGAGAAACTGGTGAATAACGCCGAAACCGTACTGCAGATGCTTGGCCTCCCATACCGGGTGCTCATGCTTTCGACCGAGGATATAAGTTTTGCCGCGGCCAAATGCTATGACCTGGAAGCCTACGCGCCGGGAATGGACCGATGGCTGGAAGTATCCAGTTGCAGCAATTTCGAGAGTTTCCAGGCGCGCAGGGCGAATATCCGCTTCAGGAGAAAAGAAAACAAGAAATTGGAATTCGTGCATACCTTGAACGGCTCCGGGGTCGCCATGGCCCGTACCGTCATCGCCATACTGGAAAATTACCAGCAGGCGGACGGCACCGTCATGATTCCCGAGTGTTTGAGGCCATACTTCAATGGAAAAGAGAGAATTTCCTAGGAAAGAATTTTTCAAAGATATACCGGAGAAAGACTTCGGCGGAGGAGGAGAAGGCGGCGGCGCTTTCGGACGGAAGATGTCGCATTTTTCGTCCCGGATATTCAGCATTATCAAGTTTTTCTGCGGTGTATGCCTCCTTGCGTTCGTGTACGCTTTTACCCGCGCGTTCCTGAGCGAACTGACGCTGGTCAACCGTTCCCTGCAGGATAATTTCTGGGCGGGCGTTATCAGTTTTCTGGTTTTTTATCACTTCCTGTGGGAACCCGTGATTATTTATCGACGGGGCCAGAAGATACTGGAATGGGCGTTTAAATTCTTCGCGCCCCTGGTCAAGACCGCGCCTTATGTGCTCCCTATTTATACCATCGTGATATGCTGTTTATACAGCATCCTGTCTTTCTTCGTCAAAAACGAGGAACTGATCCATTATTTCATGTATCTGTTCGGTTTCTCTTTGACGCTCCACATTATTTTTACCGCCAAGACCCTGCGTGCAAAACAGGATTTCATAAAAGCCAATTACCTTTTCGGCATCGCTTTTATCTTTATTCTGAATATAATCCTGGCGGCGTTTTCGCTGAACCTTATTTTCGAACGGTTTTCTTTCGTAAACTTTTTCAACAGCGCCTACGTTATCGCCCGGGATATCTTTTATGCGATCTTTAAGCAGATTTTTTTGCCGTCATAAGAGGGGAATTTTTAATGTCCCCTGTGATTGCGGGTAACTGCACGGTTTTCACTGTACGGCGCATTTCCCGAAGGCATCGAAACAGGAAGCGGGCCCAAACATAAAAAAATCAGGTGGGATGGCTGAGTGGCTGTTTCGTCCCACTTGTAAAAGAGCAGGGGACGGAATCCCGCCCCTAGCGTTAAACTATAGGGCGGATTCCGCCCGAGTAATAAGCAAGAGGCGGAATTGCGAACAAGAAGTAGTAGAGGGTCGCAAAAAGCGGCAGTTTTGCGATCAGCGAAGCAAACAGAAAAAATTATTGTTATAGATTATGGTGGGATGGCTGAGTGGCTGAAAGCGGCAGTCTTGAAAACTGCTGTAGGGGGTAACCCTTACCGTGAGTTCAAATCTCACTCCCACCGTATGACATACCAATTCGGAGTAAAAAGGTGACTGTCACCCCCTTGGTGACTGTCACCTTTTTACCTTTTTAAAAAAGGGGACGGTTCTATTTTTCAATTGTTTTTTGTAACAATAAAAATAGGACCGTTTTTTATTCTGAAAAAAAGGCTTGATTCTATATCTGCCGCGGAGTAGAATTCATGTAGAAGTTAGTCGCACACAGTTTCCATTTTTAGTTCCTGCAGTATTTTTCTTCCAACAGGGAGGAAATTAATGGCCCCTCGGATGCTGATTTTAAACCATTCCCGCCGTTTTATTATCCTGGTGTTATTATTTTTAGTAATATCTCCGGTATTTGTCGTTTCAGCACAATCGCCGGATGTATCCATTGAGCGGGCTAATCAAGCAAAAGAAGATTCTCTCCGTGCTTTAGAACAGGTTGAAAAGGTCCGGGAAACGGCACAGCGGGCCGAAATTACCGCTGAAAAGGCGTTTGCCGAATCCAAAAACATAGCGGATGTTTCTGAGCGGATATTCGGGAAAGTCCAGATGTTTCTATATATTATTCTGGGTATTTTCGGTATTATTCAGGGCGTTTCCCTGTTTTCGGAGTTTAAAAGACGCCGGGTGGAAGAATCCCGGTTCCAGGATATTTTTGATAAACAGATTGAAAGTCTCGGCAAACTTGGACAGGTAATCGATACGGTAAAACAGGCGTTTTCCATTCAGATTAAAGAGTCCGAAGCCAAGGAAGAATATATAAAGAAAGCAAAGGAGTTGGAAGAAACATTAAAAGGTTACTTTAAGGATTATATGGGGCAATTTGACCGTATAGAAGTGGAAATCGAGCCATTTAAGAAGCTATCCCGCTTGGAATGGGTTTCTATAAGCGATGAGCAGCGTAATCTGGCGAAGGCTGCCCGGGCCAGCTTCGATACCATTCCCAAGTCTGTTTTTAGCAAGATAGACGACCAGAGCAGGCTCGGTGAGATGAGTTATCAGTTGGGGGTCAGCGCATTTTATGATAATGATATTATAGCCGCTTCTGATTTGCTGGAGCGTGCCAAGTCTGTCTATGATAAATTGGGGGAAAGCGTCCGGACAACCAGACACCGGAATCCGTATGCGTTTTGCCATCATTTTCTCGGGTTGATCGAGAAGAATTGGTGCCGGAACGGTATGACGATCGAAGCAAGTCTGGAGAAAGCTAAAGAATACCTGGAAAGGGCAAACGAGATCCTCGGCCAGGATCCCATGGAACTACTTTCGCCTTTGACGCTCGCAGAGATTCAGTCATATCTTGCTCATAACAGAGAAGACGCATATTCTTTGATCCAGGATTGTATCAAGAAAACCGATGATTTGAAAAACTCCGGCAAGAAGCTGAATCCTAACCAACAGAACCTTTTAGTCCGTGCGTATCTTCTGAAAGGCAATCTTGAATATATAAAAGCAAATTATGAAGCTTCAAAGAGTTCTTATGCGAGCGCGCTCAATGTTAAACCGGAAAATTTTTATGCACTTTTCTCGCAAGGATGGTTGGCCGTAAAATCAAAGCTTGGTGATGCGAAAAGTTTATTTCGGGAAAGTTTGAATTTACTCCGGGGGGCTAACCTGCTGAATAAACCGGAGCTGACTACCCGCGGCACTATATTAGCTCAAGCGGTCATCGCGGCGTATCATTCCAATGATCCTAAAAAGGATGATTATCTTAACTTATTTCGAAATCTGCTTAATCGAACTCTTCAAGTCGGAGATCGGAATCCCCTCTTTTTCAGCCCTACCACAAAGAAAGTAGTTACGGCAGAGCAACTCCGTAATGAAGTAGACGAGGAACGTAAGATAATTATTTGAACAACGAAAAATACCGGTGAAAGTTTAGGCCCTTCGTCTACGCCGCAGGATGGTAAAGTAGATAAATCGGGAATATAGAGCGATAATAGGGGGGGAGATCAGCGCAGTTTTCTTTTTATCTCGGTTATCGCGAATACGCGGGATTTATCTTTTTCGGTCAGATCGGTGATCGGGTATTTATCGTTCAAGGGGATCAGCCGTATCCGTCCGTCCTCATGTTTGAATTTTTTTATAATCACTCCGTTATCGAACCGGCAAAGGACGATATCCCCGTTTTCTACCGGTTTTCCCGGTTCGATCAGCAGGAGATCCCCGTCAAATATGGTTCGGCGGTCATCGGCATGCCCGGTCATCAGATCTCCGCGCGCCAGGACATAAAAAGCGTTTTTATCTTTGGAGTCGGCGGGTTCGGTTCTCGGGTAATGCCCGGCAGGGTAGCTTCCGTCCGACCAGTCCAGGAGAGCTCCGCAGGAGGCATCGAAGACGGGGATAAGGCGTTCTTCCGAAGAATATTTTTTTGTTTTATCTGAAATCATTCCCGTTTTATCCGGTATGCTTTCAAGATGATGGCGCGATCCCCGGAGAAACCTTTCGTCGCTTTCTCCCACGCGTTCTTTAAAGGCTGCTCTCCAGAAATCCCGCACTTCGTTTTTCTGAACATTCAACAGGGAGGTTAT